>NZ_JBNJOH010000067.1:0-16576 GCF_050113735.1 Vibrio sp. TRT 2004
ATCGCTGCATTTGAACGCCTAACCTGACTTTCCACCATAGACTTTTTCTCTTCTTCTGGGTCTATGATTTCTCTTGGGGGGTATTTATAATCCATATTCCATCCATAAATTTTATTTTAACGTAGTCCTATCAAAAGGCGGTGTTCATAAAAATAAAGACAATGAGACAAGATGCGTAAGAGCATATCATAGAAAAAGCAGAGGCAAAAATTTGCTCAAGAGAGCTTAAAAGACAAGGATTATGGAATATACAAGCGAGGCGACTTTCTAAATATGTGGGTACAAAAAAACCGATGTTGTTCCCACAGCATCGGTTTTAGGGGGTTCGGCGTTTTTCAAGGTAGTTGTCATCATTCGCTTATTAAGCAGCTTTCAAAGAAGAGTTTTGGATGTAGGTTAACTTCTGGATGAACGACAGTTAGATGAAGGTTGTGGCACTCTTATTTGTAAAAAAAGGAGCACATTAAGTGCTCCAAAGGAAAAGGGCAGTGTTTGGTTTATCTTAAGCAGTAGCGAATTTGTATGTGCGATAACCGCCAATCAGGTTACGGGCTTTGAAGCCGTTATTAACTAGCTGACGATACGCAACGTTACCGCGTAACCCAACTTGACAGTAGATCACGATCTCCTTGTCTTTCGGTAGTTCGTCCATACGCTGACGCAATTGGTCTACAGGAATGTTGATCGCATCTTTGATAAAGCCAACATTTTCGAGCTCGCCAGGGTTGCGTACGTCAAGCAGTACTTGATCGTCTGTTAGTGAGTCCATCTCATCAAAGTGAATCGGCGTAGCGTCACCCTTAATGATGTTGTTCGCGACAAAGGCTGCTTGGTTGATCACATCTTTGGCACTGCCGTAAGGAGGCGCGTAAGTCAGTTCTAAGTGTTGAAGTTGCTCAACCGTCATACCTGCACGTTGCGCTACAGCCATTACATCAATTCGTTTATCGACACCGTCTTTACCCACCGCTTGCGCACCAAAGATCTTGCCTGTTTTTGGATCGAACAACATCTTGAACGAGACAATCTCAGCACCTGGGTAGTAACTTGCATGGCTAGCGGTATGAACGTAGACCTTTTCGTACTCAACACCATCACGTTTAAGTTGTTTCTCGTTTTTGCCCGTTGAAGCAACCGCGAGGTCAAAAATCTTACAGATAGCCGTGCCTTGTGTGCCTTGGTAAGTTTCACTGCGTCCGAGCATATTGTCGGCAGCCATACGACCTTGACGGTTAGCAGGACCAGCAAGTGGAACTAGAGTTTGTGCACCCGTGACAAAGTCTTTTTCTTCGACTGCATCACCGACAGCGTAGATGCTAGGATCGCTTGTCTGCATCATTTCATTGGTGTAGATACCACCTAATTGACCAATTTGAAGTCCTGCTTCTTTTGCTAACTTAGTCTCAGGACGCACACCGATAGCCATAATCAAGATATCAGTGGTTAACGACTCGCCATTGTTGAGAGTCAGGTTGAGCTCACCTTCAATATGCTGGTGTTCGGTATCCTCACCAGCGCCGATGCTGGCAATATGTTCATTGGGAATGTATTCAACCGCTTGAAGCGCAACGCCCAGCTTCAAATCAATGCCTTTTTGACGAATTTCAGCGTGAGCAAAGCCCGCCATTTCACGGTCGACAGGTGTCATTACCTGATCTGCCATCTCAATCAGGGTGGTTTTAATTCCCAATTGGTGGAAAGCTTCCATCATTTCTAGACCGATGAATCCACCACCAACAACCGTTGCGTGCTCTGGCTTGTTCATCTGGATGGTTTGCATGATGCGATCCATATCAGGAATGTTACGCAGTGAATGCGTCAGCGGGTTATCAATACCAGGGATTGGTGGAACCACAGGGCCCGCGCCTGGGCTAAGGAGCAAGAAGTCGTAACTTTCCGTATACTCACTACCATCCAGTAGGTTCTTAACCGTAACCTGCTTGTTGTGTCGGTCGATAGATATGACCTCGTTCATAACACGAACATCAACGTTAAATCGAGCTAAAAAGCTTTCTGGAGTTTGCAATAGAAGCTTGCTGCGCTCTTTAATATCGCCGCCAATATGGTAGGGAAGACCGCAATTTGCAAATGAAACAAACGGGCCGCGTTCAAACATGATGATTTCGGCCTCTTCACTCAAGCGACGAGCACGAGCTGCCGCAGATGCGCCGCCAGCCACACCGCCGACAATTAAAATCTTAGTCATTAATAAACCTCAGTTAACGAAAGCCAAACTTTTTCAAAATGAAAACCGCTGGGCAGATACCAGTAAAGGCACTTTGAATCAAATTTACGCCGACAAAAACGGTTAACCATACAAAGTGACTACTGACTGTGAAAGTAAGTAGCACCGACAATAAAACCATACTTCCTGCTAGTACGCGAATCGCATTTTCCATTGTCATAATCGAGTTTCCTTGTTACCGATTAAATCGAATTAGGTTCAATATAGATTGTTTAATTAGAAAAGTCTAATGTTAATTTGTCTAATTTTATTACTACTAAATTAGAATTGACTAATTTTAATATTTGCGTAATATCTAGAGATGTAATCAATAAAGAGGCAAATCATGGCTACACAAGCAATGAACATCGCAGACATGCAGGACAACGCAACTCAGGCTGCTGATCTACTTAAAGTGATGGCGCATCCTGAGCGTTTAATGGTGCTTTGCCAATTGATTCAAGGTGAGGTGGGCGTAGGACAGTTGCAGCAAAGTTCTGCTCTAAGTCAATCCGCGTTTTCTCAGCACCTGACTGTGTTACGTAAGCATGACCTGATTCAGGCACGCAAATCCTCACAACAGGTTTTTTATTCACTTGCGGATCCACGTGTGGAACCGTTAATCCTGAGCTTACATAGCGTTTTTTGTAAATAAGAAGGTAATCATTTCGATGTTAGAAGTTGTTCCTTGGCACTCGTTATTTGGTGGAATGTTGCTCGGAGTCTCTGCGACTCTGTTGATGCTTTTTAACGGCAAAGTGGCCGGAATTAGTGGTGTGATAAATGGTTTGATCAGCCCACGAAGCGGTGAATTTTCATGGCGTCTGCTGTTTTTCACCGGCATGGTGTTAGGCGGACTACTGAGTGTAGTTTTGCTTGGCGTTGAAGTCCCAGTAACCGAAGGCATTTCTCTCTCTCTACTGATTTCTGCGGGTTTATTAGTGGGGTTAGGTACACGTATGGCGAATGGCTGTACTAGTGGACACGGTATCTGTGGCATTGGACGCTTATCGAAGCGTTCAATAATTGCCACCTGTGTTTTTATGTTGGTTGCTGGTGTAACCGTGTATTTCCGTTTACATGTTTTCCAATAAAGGCGGTTTGATGAACACTTTGTTATTTCGTTTATCTGCATTGATTAGTGGTCTATTGTTTGGCGTTGGTATGGCGCTGTCGGGAATGATTGAACCGCAAAAGGTGATTGGTTTTCTGGATGTTGCAGGACAATGGGACCCAAGTTTGGTATTTGTGATGGGCGGAGCATTGCTTATTTTTATGCCGTGCTATTTTCTAGTGATCAAACCTCGTAAAGCATCTGTTACCGGATGCGAATATAGTTTGCCTAGAGCAAAAAACGTTGATTCAAAATTGATTTCTGGTTCGGCACTGTTTGGCCTTGGCTGGGGAATCGCGGGCATCTGTCCAGGTCCTGCGGTTGCAAGTCTTGGTCTAGGAAACCTATCTATTGTGATTTTCTTCTGTGCTATGGTCGTTGGCTCGCTGCTGGCGAAAGTCATATTCGACAAGAGCAATAACCAGCCAAGTATTGTGAGATCCAGCTAGGATCCGTTGGAGGAGACATGGAACGTGCGGTAACCAAGGATAGTGTGATTCATTCTGTAATGAATAGCTTCTTCCCAGCAATATTGATTTTTATGTTATTGGTAGTTGGAGCAGCTGCATTATGGCTGACGCCAAAAGAGGAAGACCCGCAAATTGTTGTTCCGATGGCGGACGTATTGATTTCTGCACCTGGACTCAGCGCCGAGCAGGTTGAAAATCAAGTCACTGAGCCCTTGGAAAAACTCCTAAGTCAGATTGACGGTGTCGAATACGTTTACTCTTCATCAATGGAGGGGGCGGCACAGGTCATCGTTAGGTTTTACGTCGGTGAGCCACGAGAAGCGGCGCTAGTCAAACTGTATAATAAGCTCTATTCAAACCAAGATCGTATTCCCCCTTCGGTAAGCCGCTGGTTAGTCAAGCCGGTTGAAATTGATGATGTGCCTATCGTCGTTGCTGCGATCTATTCGACTGATGCAGACAAGGTTGATCGTTATCAACTGCGTCGAATTGCTGACCAAGCGACTCTGGGTATTAAAGCCCTGCCTTTGACTAACAGCGTTGCCGTTATTGGTGGTGAGTCGAGAAAGATTCACATCGAGCTTGATTCACTTGCCATGGCTAACTTTGGTGTCACAGTGAGCGATTTGAGCTATGCACTGAGCGTAAGTCATACCAAATCCCAAGCAGGCGCGGTGCAAATAGCAGGGCAGCAGTTCCAACTTGAGTCCGGTCAGTTGTTTAAATCTGCGCAAGATATTCAGGATCTTGTCATTGCAGTCGTCAACAATAAACCTGTCTACTTGCGCGATATTGCCTCTGTCGTCGATGGGGCTTCTGAAGCGGCAACCGACACTTGGTATATCTCTTCAGAAACCGCAACTGAGTATCCAGCGGTGTTTATCTCTGTCGCGAAGCAAAAAGGATCGAATGCAGTCGATGTGGCTCAATCAATAGTTGATAGATTTGACTTGCTTCAAGACGAGCAATTTCCCAGCGAAGTTAAGGTCGATATTATTAGGAACTATGGTCAGACCGCTGACGATAAGGTGTCTAACCTGGTCTCTAGCTTAGGCGTTTCAATCGTTACCGTGGTGGTATTTGTCGGTCTGTTCCTTAACTGGCGTAGTGCACTTGTGGTGGGTATTGCTATCCCTATTAGCTATGGGGCGGCGTTGGGAATGGATTTGCTGTTTGGCTACTCGATTAACCGTGTTACCCTGTTTGCACTGATTTTGGCGTTGGGTTTGATTGTCGACGACCCGATCGCGAGTATTGACAATATTGAACGTTTTCTAAAACGAAAAGACTTGTCTCGTGCCAAGGCCATTGTGGCAGCGATGGCAGAGATTCGCAGTGCACTTTTAATGTCCACGGTCGCGATTGTGATTGTCTTTACCCCGATGTTTTTTATTACTGGAATGATGGGGCCTTACATGGCACCGTTGGCATTCAATGTTCCTATCAGTGTTATATTCAGTACTATCGTCGCGTTCTTTATTACGCCTTGGTTAGCCAAAAAACTTCTTAAAGCGACCAAGCAACAAGACCATTACCAAATAGAAAATTCCGCGCTATACAAACTTTACGCGAGAGTTTTGACGCCTCTGCTTGCCAGTCGTCAGAAGGCGTGGTTGTTCTTAGGCTTAGTTGCGATCTTGTTTTTTGCCGCGGCAACCTTACCTGCTTTGCGTCTCGTTCCGCTTAAACTTTTGCCATATGACAATAAGAATGAGTTTCAACTGGTGTTGAACATGCCGGAGTCCGCCAGTTTTGCTGACACTTCAAATGCATTGCGCGTATTCGCAGATTATTTAGTACAAGTACCAGAAGTCGAGTCAGTCTCGGGGTTTGCGGGATTAGCGTCTCCAATGGACTTTAATGGTATGGTTCGTCATTACTTTATGCGTAGTGAACCGTATCAAGGTGAGTTGAGAGTGGTACTGGTAGAAAAACATAGTCGCTCAATGCAATCACACCAAATTGTTACGCGACTCAGGGAGGATTTGGAGTCCATTGCTCGAAAACAAGACGCAGAGATACAGTTAGTCGAAGTACCGCCAGGCCCTCCGGTGATAGCGACCATCACGGCGGAAGTGTATGGAAATGAGCAGACAAGCTACCAAGAATTGATTACGCAGGCAGACATTGTTGCGCAGAGACTCAGAAGCGAAGCCTTTGTATCAGAGGTCGACACCAGTGTTCAGAAGCAACTGGAGACTTGGCAGTTTATTGTTGATCAGGAGAAAGCAGCGCTTTCAGGCATTTCAGTCCAAGATATCAATGCCACCATAACGGCGGCCAATAAAGGGCAAGTGCTCGGTTATCTGGCCAGTGCGCAGGAAGTAGCGGCGCTGCCGATAGAAATTCGTCTACCAAGAGGTGAGCGTGATTCTTTAGACAGCTTGTTGCAACTCTATGTTCGTGGGCAAGCAGGGGTGGTGAAAGTGGCCAGTCAAGGTACGTTTAGTGATGCACCACAGCCTTTAGTTCAGTTATCGGAACTGGGTGAGTTTGTAAAAAGAGCGGTGGATAGTCCTATTTATCACAAGAATCTCAAACCTGTGGTGTATGTCTATGCAGAGTCAGTTGGCCGTGTGCCTGGTGAGATCGTTGCTGACGTTATTGCAGATCAAAATAGGCATAGTGAACGTGAATTTACCGACTGGAGCAATCGTACTTATTTTAGTAACGGTTCAGGCCAAAATTGGCAGTTGGACGATAATATCCATGTGGTCTGGAGCGGAGAAGGGGAATGGAAAATCACGGTTGATGTATTTCGTGACCTCGGAATCGCATATGGTGCGGCTTTGCTAGGCGTGTTTGTTGTGATGCTCATTCAGACGGGGCTGCCTGCTGTCTCTGGCATTATTATGCTTGCTATACCGTTAACCGTGATTGGTATCATGCCGGGATTTTGGCTATTAAATAGCTTGTCGAGCGGCATAAATGGTTATCCAGACCCGGCACTATTTACGGCAACCGCGATGATCGGAATGATTGCATTGGCGGGTATTGTGGTGCGTAACTCTCTTGTTCTCATTGAGTTTATTCAGCAATCCTTGGCTCGCGGCGAATCGTTAAACAATGCTCTTCTTCAATCGGGCGCAGTTAGGATGAGACCGATATTACTAACAGCGGGTACTACGTTACTGGGTAACATCGTTATTACTCTCGATCCAATATTCAATGGATTAGCATGGGCCATTATTTTTGGTATTACCGCTTCAACGATATTTACGCTACTGGTTATTCCAGTGGTCTATAACCTCGCTTATCAGAATAAACAGGGCCATGGACTTCCTGTATTGGAGGATGAACAATGATCAATCGTAAACTTTTATTAGGAACCGTTCTCTTCGCCGGACTTGCATTGGTCTTCCTCTATATGGCAGGCGTGTTCACACCTAAAGTCTCTACTCAAATGCAAACACGCGATGCAGTCAGTCAAACACAGCCAGTTGTCACTTTGGTTGCTACCGAAGAACGTGTAATGCGACAGTTTCCGGGAACCGTCGTCGCGGATCAAAAAGCGACGATAGCCGCGAGATTAACGGCAACGGTTGTCGAAGTGCTGGTTGAAGTGGGTCAGCCAGTCCGTAAAGGAGACGTGTTGCTGAGATTAGAAAGTGATGACCTTAATGCTCGAGTCAGGCAGACAGAGCAAAGCTTGTCATCTGCACAAGCGCAGTTAAATGCAGCGCGTAAAGAATATGCGCGAATCAAAGAGCTCCTGAACAAGAAATTGGTACCGCAAGCGCAATTCGATCAGGCTGAGAGTACGTTAAAGACGGCAATAGCGAATTTGGAGCAGGCACGCGCGGCTGTTTCAGAAGCAGAAACAACGTTTGGTTTCAGCGTAATTACGGCCCCTTTTGATGGTGTTATTACCCACAAACCGATTAACTCAGGTGACACAGCAACACCAGGTATGGCGTTGTTGTCGATGTACAATCCAGACTCACTCATCGTTGAAGCGGATGTTGCCGAATCCGTCATGCCTGCTTTGTCGATAGGCGCGACGTTAGCGGTTGAGATCCCGACTTACCAGTTGGTTTTAGATGCGAACATCAATGAAATTGCGCCGGCGGCGGATAGCGGGTCGCGCAGTTACCTAATCAGATTGGGTTTCGATACCGAACATACACTCTATCCAGGCAATTTTGCCCGAGTATCTGTTGATCTAGGCAGTGAAAAAGTACTTAAAGTCCCGGTTGCTGCTATCTATCAAGTCGGTCAACTAGACTACGTTAAAGTGGTCGAAGAGGGGATGGTTCACACTCGACTTGTCCAATTGGGGGATGACTTCCGAGTGCGAAAAGGGCTTGTTGAAGGGGACGTTGTACTACTTAATCCCCGTGATTTGTAGCTAATGAATTTCAGTGCTCAGAGGGCAATGGTCGCTGAGTTGATGGTTAATCACGTCGCTGATCGCAAACACATTTTGCTTGGGTGTCGATGCGGTTAGCGTGTCACTCACAATGATATGATCGATGAGTGAGCGAAATTGGTGGGTCTTATTCGGGTTGTTGCGTGACTTCACTTTACAATCCGCACGACTGGCTTGTGATGCCAGTGATGCGTGAGTCTGGTCTGAGATACCTTTCCATAACCAATCATTTTGATACCCCATGTTGTGGTTAAAATCCCCAAGGATGATATAGGCTTCTTGTTTGGACTCACGAAGCCTTATCCAGTCATTGAGAGCTTGCCCTTGTCCCTTGAGTGTTTGGCACGCTTGGCTGTTATTAAATCGACCTGAACAGCCTGCTTTGAGATGAACGGAAAGCGCATGAAGCGGTTGATTGCTTGTAGGCTCAATGATGATGTAACTAGCGAAACGCAGTTTACTGTTGTTAGCGTTATCAAGACGAAGGTCTTTGGCGTTAGCCACTTTAATTCCTTTTCTAACCGCAAAGCCAGTGTATTGATTGATGCTATCAAATTGGTGATGCTGGTTGCTGCTTTCACTCCGCTCAGAAAAGAACGTTTGATATTTTGAGCCAATGACCTTGGTCAATACTTGCGCATCGTTCACTTCCTGAAATGCGACGACATCACTATTGATGTAGATAAAGTGACGCTTTAGTAGCTGATAGTCCGCGTTGCTTCTCTGCGATGCGGAAAACTCAGGTGATGGCTGGCTGCTTAGCCATTCAAAATTCCATGTTGAAAACGTCATCTGTGGTGCTGACACAGCAGGAAATGAAAAGACCAACAGGAGTGACGCAAAATTTGACCACGTTTTAGGGGCTATCATAGGATTTAATTCATGAACAGAGTTGCAGCCTTTATCCTATAAGAGGTCATAAAATTGCAAGTAGATTTAGTAGCATTTTTGCAATTTTCATCATTTTATTCTCATCTGAGATCAACCCCACTAAGATCGATTTGATCTTGAGCGAGGCTCTCCTTTTGTTGATCAAAATCAATACTTTTGCCTCCCTCATCTCGTTAAATACGCCACAATATATAGTGTCAGTCGAACAAGAAATCGCCCTATATAGTGTATTTGTGGATAAGTCTGTGGGTATGCTGGGGTAAGGAGAAAAGGTGAAACCAATCGTAATCAAGCGTGATGGCTCAAGAGCTCCGTTTAGCAGGGATCGCATTCAAGCTGCAGTGGAATCAGCAGCCGAGCACGTAGACCAAGAAATCGCATTATACGCACTGAATGTTGCGTTAGCGGTAGAGCTTCAGCTAAAAGATCACGATGAAGTCCACATCCACGAAATCCAGACCCGAGTAGAAAATGAGTTGATGCAAGGGCCTTATAAGTCTTTGGCACGTTCATACATCGAGTATCGTCATGATCGTGATATCGCACGTGAGAAGCAGAGCACGTTGACGCGTGAAATTGAAGGTCTTATCGAAGAGAGTAACGTTGATCTAATCAACGAAAACGCCAACAAAGACGGTAAGGTCATTCCAACTCAGCGCGACCTATTAGCGGGTATTGTTGCGAAACATTATGCCAAGACGCACATTTTACCACGTGATATTGTTCAGGCTCATGAGATGGGCGATATTCACTACCATGACTTAGATTACGCACCGTTTTTCCCGATGTTTAACTGCATGCTGATTGATTTACAAGGCATGCTGACACACGGTTTCAAAATGGGTAATGCTGAGATAGACACACCGAAATCCATTTCGACTGCAACTGCGGTAACGGCGCAGATCATTGCTCAGGTCGCCAGTCATATCTATGGCGGAACAACCATCAACCGCATTGATGAAGTTCTAGAGCCTTATGTGATGACCAGTTATCACAAGCATTTGGAGATCGCCAAAGAGTGGGATATTCCCAACCCTGAAGCGTTTGCCTCCGCTCGTACAGAGAAAGAGTGTTATGACGCGTTCCAATCACTAGAGTATGAAGTTAACACACTCCATACAGCAAACGGCCAAACGCCATTTGTGACCTTTGGCTTCGGTCTGGGTACAAGTTGGGCGTCACGATTAATTCAGCAGTCAATTTTGAAAAATCGTATTGCGGGTCTAGGTAAAAATCGTAAAACGGCTGTGTTTCCAAAGCTAGTGTTTGGCATTAAAGATGGGTTAAACCACAAGTCTGAAGATCCAAACTACGATATCAAGCAGTTGGCGCTGGAGTGTGCTTCGAAACGCATGTATCCAGATATTCTCAACTACGACAAAGTGGTAGAGATTACGGGGTCATTTAAGACGCCTATGGGTTGTCGTAGCTTCTTGGGTACCTACCAAGAGAATGGCGAGTTAGTCCATGAAGGACGCAACAACTTAGGCGTGGTAAGCCTTAACTTGCCGCGAATTGCGATTGCTGCTAACCGTGATGAGCGCCAGTTCTACAAGCTATTGGATGAAAGACTGGATCTGGCTCGTCGCGCGCTAGAGACTCGAATCTCACGTCTAGAAAATGTCAAAGCACGGGTAGCACCGATTCTTTACATGGAAGGGGCTTGTGGTGTGCGACTAAAAGCTGACGAACCGATTGCCAACATCTTCAAAAACGGCCGTGCATCGATTTCTCTTGGTTACATCGGTATTCATGAAACGATCAATGCCTTGTTTGGTGATGAAACACACGTCTATGACGATGCTGAACTGCGTCAGAAAGCGGTGGATATCGTCAAGTATCTAAAAGACAAAGTGAATCAGTGGGCAGAAGAGTCTGGTTATGGCTACAGCCTATACGGTACACCAAGTGAGAACCTGTGCAGCCGTTTCTGTCGTATTGATACTAAAGAGTTTGGTGTTATCAAAGGTGTGACGGATAAAGGTTACTACACCAATAGTTTCCACCTCGATGTGGAAAAAAAGGTTAACCCTTACGACAAGATTGATTTTGAAATGCCTTACCCACAAATCTCGAGTGGTGGTTTCATTTGTTATGGCGAATTCCCGAACATGCAACGCAATGTTGAAGCGTTAGAAAACGTCTGGGATTACAGTTACAGCCGCGTACCTTATTACGGAACAAATACGCCAATCGATGAGTGTTATGAGTGTGGCTACAATGGTGAGTTCGACTGTACCAGTAAAGGCTTTACTTGCCCGAGCTGTGGGAACCATGACTCGACTAAAGTATCTGTGACACGTCGTGTGTGCGGCTATCTAGGTAGCCCAGATGCACGTCCGTTTAACTTCGGTAAACAAGAAGAAGTTAAACGTCGCGTCAAGCACCTATAAATCGGGTAGTTGAATTGCAACACTAACAAGTAACATTGAGCCCAAAACTGGGCTCAATTTGTTTGAATGAGTAAAGTATGAATTACCACCAATATTACCCCATAGACGTTGTAAATGGTCCAGGCACGCGTTGTACGCTGTTTGTCTCTGGTTGTGTGCATCAGTGTCGCGGTTGTTACAATCAGTCTACTCAACGTTTGGATTCGGGTATCCTGTTTACTCAGCAGGCAGAAGATCAAATCATTGCTGATCTCAACGATACGCGTATCAAACGCCGTGGGTTATCGTTGTCGGGGGGAGACCCACTTCATCCGGCCAATGTACCTCATATACTCAAACTGGTTAAACGAGTACGAGAGGAGTGTCCAGATAAAGATATCTGGCTGTGGACTGGTTACACATTGGCAGAGCTTGATGATGCGCAACGTGAAGTGGTCCAATATATCGACACTCTGATTGATGGTAAGTTTGAACAGGACAAACGCGATCTTAACCTTGAGTGGCGGGGGAGTTCGAATCAGATTATTCACCGCTTTAAAATCGACTAGTAGAATTTGCTGCAAAAAGGGCGAAAGTTAAATAAATGTTAAATAATTCGGAGGTTTATCCTGTTTTGCACTTTAGCGCTGAAATTTTATTTCTAGATTTATAAATTAGATGTTAACTTGAAGGCCGTTACTTGAATTTCAAAGGGTTGTGACTTTCATGTTCTCTCATTTACCGACTCCTACATTGGATCCTATTCTTTCTTTATCCGTTGCTTACCGCAACGATCCACGCGCCGAAAAAGTTGATCTTGGCATTGGCGTGTATAAAAACAGTGCTGGTGAAACGCCAGTAATGAAAGCGATTTCTCAGGCACAAGACATTGTTGTCGCCACACAAAAAACGAAATCTTACGTTGGTTTGGCGGGGTGTGAAGAGTTTAACCAGTCAATGATTGACTTGTTACTTAAAGGCACTTCAGCGATGGATCGTGTTGCTGCAATCCAGACTCCGGGTGCAAGCGGTGCACTACGTATGCTGGGTGACCTGATGAGGGTAGCCCAGCCAAATACGACGGTTTGGATTTCCAATCCTAGTTATGTCAACCACCGACCAGTAATGGAAGCGGCAGGTCTTAAAGTTAAGCACTACAGCTATTTTAGTCCTGAAACTAAGCAAGTTGATGTTGCTCGTATGATGGATGATCTTGCACAAGCGGGTCCTGAAGATGTGGTTTTACTTCATGGTTGTTGCCATAACCCAACAGGTGCCGACATCAATTTCGATGCTTGGAAAGCGATTACAGAGTTGTCACAGAAAAATGGATTTATTCCCTTTGTTGATATTGCCTACCAAGGATTTGGTGATGGTCTAGAGCAAGACGCACAAGGTCTTCGTCACATGGCTAACAATGTGGAAGAAATGCTGATTACCACCTCATGTTCGAAGAATTTTGGTCTTTACCGTGAACGTACCGGTGCTGCAATCGTGGTTGGTAAGTCGGTCGAAGATGTCAGTAATGCGAAAGGTAAGCTTCTCACTCTGGCTCGTGCAACTTATACCATGCCACCCGATCACGGTGCAGCATTAGTCAAAACTATCTTGCAAAATCAAGAGCTAACCGCAGTTTGGAAGCAAGAGTTAAGTGAAATGCAGCAACGATTGTTAAACCTTCGTCAGACTTTGTGTCATGAATTGAGAAATAGCCACAATACTTCACAATTCGATTTTATTGAGAGCCACAAAGGCATGTTTACTGTGCTAGGCTTTAGCCAAGACCAAATGATGCAACTCCGTGAACAATATGGAATTTATGGAGTAGGCGATGGTCGGATCAACATCGCAGGTTTAACTGAGAAGGACATTCCTTACGTAGCCGAAGCGATTGTGAACGTTTCATAAGTGTTTTGGGGCGAGTTTTCGCCCCTTTTAACACAGCAGTTTGTCAAAATTAGGTGACCGAATGAATAATACGTGGAAAGCACTAATTCCATTTATGCTAAGTGGCGGTTTAATCGCTTGTTCGACAACGGGACAACCTCCTGTAGAACCCGAGCAAAAACCACAGATTGAACAACCCAACGTTGAAAAACCGCAAATCGAAGAGCCGAAGCAAGAAATTGAAAAGCCAGTTGCGCCAGTCGTAAAACCTCAACAACCTGTCGTTGAATTAAAACCGAAAAAAACCTCTGATGGTAAATTGTTGCTGGGCGAAGAAGAGTGGGTCTATGTTCCGGGCTTAGATGCCAATTTCAAAGCGCGCGTAGATACCGGAGCGACAACCTCTTCTATCAGTGCAATCGATATTGTTCCTTTTGAGCGCGATGGTAAAGACTGGGTCAAATTCAAGATCGAGCATGAAGGTATCAAGAGCAAAGAAATTGCTCTGCCTGTTCAACGCTGGGTTAAGATCCGCCAATCAAGTGCCGATGGTAGCCATGAGCGCGCGGTTGTGGAAGCATGGATTCAAGTGGGCGAGTTGAAAGAGAAAACAGAATTTACTCTGGCCGATCGCACCCACTTAACGTTCCCACTATTACTCGGACGTAGCTTTTTTAAAGATGTTGCCGTTGTCGATGTCAGCAAAAAATACATTCAAGATAAGCACAAATAATTTATCTAATTGACCAAAATTAAGACCAGCATCAGGATTATGTGCTGGTTTTTTTATCTCTCTAGATCATGTTTTTGTTTAATGAATCAGCATCATAATTAACATTGAGTTAATATCTGGCCGAAAAGTCAGCAGCGAGCGCCAACAGACTTTTCACTGGTTATCGCCAAGTGAATTGCCTCTCACTGATTTCTATTCTGCTGATGTTGACTATATTCAGCGTCATCTGGTTAATTACGCTTAATTCGGTTGCATTAATAGACGAATTTTGTGCAGATAGCAAAAAGCCAACGGATGTCCGTTGGCTTTGAGTATTTTGACGATTTTATTGAATTTCTAGCAGCTCGACATCGAAAATCAAACTCGCCGCAGGCGGGATAGGACCAGTGCCATTTTTGCCGTAAGCAAGTGGGCTAGGGATGTATAAGCGGAACTTATCGCCTACCGTCATGTAAGTTAGACCTTCCTGCCAGCCTTTGATCACTTGATTCAATTTAAAGCTGATTGGTTCACCGCGGTCAACTGAGCTGTCAAACACCGTACCATCGATAAGCATGCCATGGTAATGAACTTTCACTGTGTTAGTTACTGTTGGATGTTCAGTGCCTTCGCCTTTATGCAAAACCTCGTATTGCAAACCACTTTCAGTCATGATGATATTATCGCGCTTAGCGTTCTCGAGGAGAAATGCTTGCCCAGCAGCAAAGTTTTCTTCACTCGCTTTGTGGTTTGTCCAAGTGCGGTAGATGAAAAATGCCGCAAGAATGAAAACAACGATAGGGAAGATGATTTTAGACATAGTTTCTTTCCGTAGAATTAAGGTTGTTGAAGCAAGAAGTTAATGGTTTCAGCAATGCTTGCCACATCTTGGTGACCGCTGGTTATAACCTGATATTTACCATTAACAATGAAAGTAGGGACGGCGTTGATCTGACCTTGGGTTGTGATGTCATCAGCGACTTGCATTGCAGCAAACAATTGTTTTTGTTGCTGTTCATCAAAGTCATAAGGACTGGTTAACCCACGGCTATGGAAGACTTGATCGAGTGCGTTCTTCTTATCTGTAAGTGTTGCACCATCTCCCATTTGAGTTGCAGCAAACATCTCGTTCATCATCTCATGATCGGGTTTTTTGCCTAATTGCATTTCAGCCGAGTAGTAGATCATTGCACCAATTTGTGCGCTCTCATTAAACGTTACGTGAACTTTTCCGACCGACTGACCAGTGAGTTTCTCAATGGTTGGCATCTCATTTTCCATCTGGCGGCAATGACCGCAGTTGAGTGAAAATACCTCGGTAACTGGTGGCAAACGAAATGTCGCTAAGTTGACTGGAAGTTGTTCATACTGCTTTCCTTCCACGGGACCAGAATTTTCGCTGCAGCCGACTAGAAGTGCAGAAAGAGCAATAAAAGCAAAGGTTGCGAGTTTCTTCATGATGATATCTCGAATCGTGACGGTGTCGAATTTGATGAGTGACACCAGCGCGATATCTGTGTGAGTTAAAAGTAGGATGATTTTACTGATTCAAATTGAGAAGCGAAACCATTCGATGACAGAATTGGGTGAATAAAGTATTTCTAACGATGAATAATGCGCTGCCTGCATTTAGCTGTTGATATAATTGTAAGTGTCGAGATAAAAATTGTCTGAAAAGGGCTAAAGATTATTCATTTTTGCCGATACAGATTATGTAGCGTAACGGAACTCACGGTGGACTCATGAAGCAAATTATATTACCCCTTATTCTCCTAGTGTCAGGCTGTAGCAGCATGACGGACGAGATGGCATTTTGGGATGATAACTTGTTGGACAGCGCGCCAAAGTCGGATTTTGATGTTCGCTACCCTGAGTGGGGCTCACAGCCTGTTATGTCAACTTCTGGCGTTCGCGGTCCAATGGGGCAACAACGGACTAAGAGCTATAGTGATTTACAGAACTTCCTGGTCAGCAATGGTATCGATTACGAAATATTGCCGGGTAATCATGTCATGGTGCGTCTCAAAGACACGATAAAATTCAATACAGGCTCGTCTCGAGTCGCATCTGATTCAAAATATTGGCTGGATATGATGGGAAGCTACTTGGCAACACAACCGAGTATCGACATTGTTATTGACGGGCATGCTGATAGCACCGGCGCGCCAAGCGTTAATGACAGCTTGTCAATGAAGCGAGCAAATGCAGTCAAACAGCAGCTTGTTAGTAACAGGGTCGCGATGGATTCAATTTATACTCGTGGTTATGGTGAATATGTGCCCGCATGTAGTAACAGAACTAAAGAAGGTAAAGCGTGTAATCGCCGTGTTGAAGTGCTGTTTATTGTTTCAACTAACTGATTAAACTTGTTAATTTGGATCAGTTTATGGAAATCCGTTCTAAGTATTTGGATAAAATTGGAGCTAAAGAATAAAAAATTAGCACCTTAATCAACCGAACAAGTTAACCAACTTCTACGTTAACCCCTCGATACTAAATGACCATTATCTTCTCATCAAGCAATAGAACCAAGATCA
>NZ_JBNJOH010000068.1:0-16083 GCF_050113735.1 Vibrio sp. TRT 2004
GACAGGTAAACGATGCAATTGGCATTAGACGTTTTTCACGACAGTTTATCCGCACTGCCGCTCAGTCGAGCGGCAGTCGAGTTGTTCGCGGAGGAAGAACCCATCATGAGTGAGATTAGACAAGTCGGCCCCAATCACAGGATCGTTCAACTGATCATTTGCTTAACTGATAGGAGTTAGCCACAAGGGCGACTTTTTAATATCTTGAAATCAGTAACTTACCTGTGCGCACTACACAGATAGTGCCGCAATGGCCTGATTAATCTCTTTGTAGGTCATAAGTTTTCGAGAGTCTTTCACGTCTGGTAATAAAACTTTGCCATTATCAAATTTAAATTTCCCCACACCCGAGATTACAAACTGCCCTTTAAACAAAGTTTTAACAAATCGTGCAACTTGATGTGGACGATAGGTAGTAAATTCACGCAACATAGCACCCCCTATTCCTACTAAACACAAGAGAAACCTTGATTTTGTTCCATTCCTTAGAACCTGTGTGGATTATACCTAATTTGGCATTAATAGACAGTATTTTGTTAACAAAATAATCACATTTCATCACACTTCAGCACAATTCTCTACCCAAGCAAAATTTTCGGTATATACTTTTTCTCGCACAATCAAAAGGAATAACATAATGAAAAATAAAACCCTTCTTACTCTAGCAATTGCATGCTCTCCAGCCTTGGCTTTTGCACACAACATCGCCTTGGGTCAAGCCGTCCCAACGGTTGAGGTGAAAAGCTACGGCGAAATCATTCTTCAAGGGGATGATACTGCGTTTCAGACATGGTCAACGCAGGATATGACCGGTAAAGTTCGTGTCATCCAAGCGATTGCTGGGCGTAGCAGTTCAAAAGAACTCAATGCGCCTTTAATGGCAGCGATCACAGCAGCGAAGTTCCCTCAGCAAAGCTACCAAACGACATCTATCATCAACCAAGATGATGCTATCTGGGGAACAGGATCGTTTGTTAAATCATCAGCGGAAGACAGCAAAAAAGAATTTCCATGGTCATCAATGGTTCTAGACGAAGAGGGAGCCGTTGCAAGTCATTGGGATTTAGCTAAAGAGTCATCGGCGATCATTGTTCAAGACAAACAAGGCAAAGTGCTATTTGTAAAAGAAGGTGCGCTCAATGAATCTGAGATTGAGCAAGTCTTGAAGCTAGTCAAAGAAAACATCTAGCAATTGAGCAGTTAGGTTTCACCTTTTGAATGGAGTTGTTATAGTATAACAATTCCATTTTTTGTTTGTTCTCGCCGTGTTGATATCTCGCCCAGTTTCAGTTCGTTCAATGGCGGTTGCTCTGTTAGCAGCTGCGCTGTTGCTATGGCTCAACTTTGCCTATATCGAGCACCAGTACGAACTTTCGTCAACTCACCATAGTGAACATCACTGCCAACTTTTTGCCAGTGGATTACATGGAGCGAGTCCGGCAACTCTCAACCTCCTTGCTGCCCCACTAAACTTGCGACCAGACGTTACCCTAACGACTCGTGTCCAGGAAGTGGTGTTTTATGCCTATCAACCGCGCTCTCCGCCTCTTTCTTGATTATATTTAAAACAACTACTTAAACATTATTCCCTTTATTGGTCACAGTTACTTTATTAAATATTTTCAGGAATCAAAATGAACAAGATTACTCCTCTTGCGTTGGGTGTTGCCCTGGCTACTAGCTCTCTGGCATATGCAGAAGAAGGTTTCCGCCAGCACGGTGCCCATGTCCATGGTCAGGTTGAATTCAATATTGCTCAAGATGGCAATGAGCTACTTGTAGAGATAACAGCCCCAGGTGCAGATGTGGTTGGTTTTGAACACGCACCTACAAATGACGCAGAAAAGCAGCAGCTAAAAGACGCTGTAGCCAAACTGAGCCATGCTGATCATGTCTTCACCCTAACCTCTGAAGCTGGTTGTAAAGTCGAGCACCAATCTGTTACTCACACTTTAGGCGCAGATAAACATGATCATGATGAGCACCATGACCACGACAAACACGATCATGAAGAGCATCATGACCATGACAAGCACGATCATGAAGAACATCATGACCACGATAAACACGACCATGACAAGCACGATCATGATGAGCATCATGACCACGACAATCACGATCATGAATCAGGTGGCCATGGTGAGTTCACCGTTGAGTATCATTACCAGTGTGACAATGTTTCTGCTATCAGCAACATCGAAACATCTTGGTTCTCTCAGTTCCCTAGCACTGAATCAATCAAAGTGAACCTGTTAACTGACACCAAACAAGCTGCAATGGAGCTTAAACAGGGTCAGAAAACTATTTCATTCTAATGCTAAAGTGGCCTAGCTCTGTTGGGCCACTTACCTCTTGATTGGAAACCAGAATGGATAACCTTAGTCATCAGCCTGTCGTCGAACTCAATCAAGTCGAGTTCATCTGGCCAGGCAACCGAGCCGCGACAATAAGTATTCCCTCACTAACGATTAAGCGTGGTGAACACCTTTTTATTAAAGGCCCTAGTGGCTGTGGAAAGTCGACCCTATTGGGGCTACTGACTGGCATCAACTGTGCTACCTCTGGTCAGATCCGCGTGTTGGGAAAAGACCTTTCAGCGCTATCAGGTAGCCAACGCGATAAGTTTCGTGCTGACAATATTGGCTATATTTTTCAACAATTTAATCTATTGCCATACTTAAGCGTGATTGAAAACGTCATGCTGCCATGTCAGTTTTCTTCCTCACGTCGCCAGCAAGTTGAAGGTGACATCATCTTGCACGCCCAAGCGTTGTTGAAAAAACTTCGCTTACCAGAGAGCCTAATGAACAAACCTGTGGTCGAACTCAGCATCGGTCAGCAGCAACGCGTAGCCGCAGCAAGAGCCTTAATCGGTAAACCGGAAGTGATTATTGCCGATGAACCGACCTCTTCACTTGATTACAACAATCGCACTGCTTTTATCGAACTGCTTTTAGAGCAGGTCAATCAAGCAGGTTCTACCCTTCTGTTTGTCAGCCATGATCCAACACTGGAGCCCCTGTTCGACAGAACCATCGATCTAGAACAAATTAATCAGGCAGGAGGGAAGTCATGACACCAACCGTTAGCCTTGCGTGGAAAAGTGTTCGAAACCGCAAAGTCACTGCGATACTGTCTATCCTGACCGTAGCAATTTCGGTCATTCTCTTACTCGGTGTTGAACGTATTCGAACAGAAGCCAAAAGCAGTTTCGCCAACACGATTTCAGGAACAGATTTGATTGTTGGAGGCCGTTCCGGACAGGTCAATCTATTGCTTTATTCTGTTTTTCGCATAGGCAATGCCACTAATAATATTGATTGGAAGAGTTTTCAGGAGTTTAGCCAGCACCGCTCGGTCGCATGGACAATCCCAATCTCACTTGGCGATTCTCATAAAGGATTCCGAGTATTAGGTACCAATCATGACTATTTCTCTTACTACCAATATGGAAAGAAACAGAACCTCTCGTTTCAATACGGGCAAGAGTTTAATGGATTATTTGAAGCCGTTATTGGGTCAGAGGTCGCTCGTTCCCTCAACTACACAATAGGCAGTGAAATGGTCATCGCACACGGGATCAGCGATGTGGCATTCAGCCGCCACGATAAATTACCATTTAAAGTTGTAGGCATCTTGGCGCCAACAGGAACGCCCGTAGACAAAACCATTCATGTATCTCTACAAGCCATTGAAGCCATTCACGTTGGCTGGGAAAGCGGTGCTAATTTAGGCAACAATCCGACCGCTGAACAGTTAAACGCTATGGATTTCCAACCCAAGCAGATCACCGCAATGCTGATCGGTCTGAAATCAAAAATTCAAACTTTCGCTCTTCAGAGGCAAATTAACACCTACGGCAAAGAACCATTAAGTGCCATCCTACCTGGAGTCGCATTACATGAACTTTGGGGTATGATGTCCGTAGCGGAGCAGGCATTGATGGCCGTTTCCGTGTTCGTCGTTATAGCAGGACTACTGGGTATGCTTTCAAGCTTACTCACCAGCTTGCAAGAAAGACGACGTGAAATGGCAATCTTAAGAGCGATGGGCGCTCGACCTAGACATGTGTTTAGTCTGTTAATTCTTGAGGCCAGTGTCCTGACATTCATCGGCTTAGTCATCGGAATCATCGGGCTCTATGCGGCACTTGCTTTCGCTGCGCCTCTCGTTCAGCAACACTATGGCATCAATCTACAGATATTAGCCCTCTCATCACATGAACTGACGCTGCTGGGAGCGGTACAACTTGCGGGAACCCTAGTCGGATTTATTCCCGCACTAAGAGCTTATAAACAATCGCTTAGCGATGGTATGACGATTAGAGTGTAACAATGAAGAAGATAACGATTTTATTTCTAACGCTGATCACCGTGGCGTTATCAAGCATAACTGCTCATGCAGAAGATACTCTGACTCTCGACTGGATTGACCTGATTCCGGAGAGTGAGCGCAACCAGTTTGACGCATATGGCATGCCCGCCATCGACCACGACGGTGATGTAATGAAACAGTCAAAGGTTGGCACGGTTCGACAAGAGCTAAACGGCAGTATGGTTAAAATCCCAGGCTTTGTCATTCCACTGGAAGGGGATGAAAACATGGTGACGGAGTTTCTACTCGTCCCGTACTTCGGGGCATGTATTCACGTACCACCACCACCACCAAATCAAATCATCTATGTGAAATTCCCTAAAGGCGCACCCGTTCAACAACTGTGGGATGTTATCTACGTGATTGGGACACTAAAAACAGAAACCATTAGCCATGAGTTGGCAGAAACAGGATATGTCATACAAGGCACCGAGATCGCCGAGTACGATGATATGTAAGTGTTAAAAAATTCGCAGCCTGTTAATTGCCTTTAATTAGGCCAAATAGCTAGACAAATAACCTAGCACCGCTAGGTAAACTAGTAATAAAAGGGCAATTGACAGATGCTTCTTCAGTTTATCTTCATTGAAATACTTCATAAGCTCCTCAAAACTAACGATAACAATTTTAACAACTTGTTATCATTTATGGTAGCGATATTTTTATAAAGTGGCTCACAGTCTTTTTCTGGCGAGCAAAGCCGTTCCGAGGTACATTTAATACTTAACTTTAAGCATATGATGGCTAAGGAAATAGCATGTCTGAGAGCAATAAGCCCGTTGTCATAGAGCATCAAGCTGAGCACACTCAACGCCAAGAAAAGAAATCCAGCTACATCAAAGACAGCGCGAGTCGTGTGCTCAATATCGCCCAGCTTTATGGCTTAGATGCGTTACTTCAGGCTGAGACTCCAGAAAAAAGCACGCTGGAGCGAGCCTTGATTCGCGAAAGGAAACGCAAAGAACTTAGACAGAAAAACCTAGAGCAGATCCTGAAACTGGCACATATCTCATGTAAAGATGAAACAGCCGGAGATCCCGACCAAGACTGGCTCTACCGCTTCTTCGATATGGCACAAGAAGTTCACAACCACTCTATGCAACGCTTATGGGCTCAAGTACTCAAACGCGAGGTCACGAATCCGGGCTCAACCTCGATGAAAGCGCTGAAAGTACTCCAAGACATGACGCCAAAAGAAGCACAGATTCTACAGCGATCCGCTTCATTGGCCTGTAGTTTTGGCGGGGATAACAGCCGAAAGTTATTGGTCGGCTACCGTGCCCAAGGGGGAATATTCAGTTTTGGTAAACGCAATACCACCAGCAATATTAACGTTGGCAATTACCAACTCCCATACTCCAGTCTGTTGGTGCTGTTTGAACTAGGGCTCATGCATGGTACCGAATTGGAATCAGGGGAAATTGAACTCGAGTCACCTCTTCCACTCAACTACCAAGGCAAACAACTCTCTTTACAGGCTCATAGCAAAGGGGTTCGACTACTCTATTACCGTTTTACGCCTACTGGAAACGAACTCTGTAAGCTACTCGGAAACAAGCCTAACATGCAGTACTACGATCAGGTCGTCGCGTTACTGAGTCAGAAATTTACCGCCAGCACAGAGATACAGCCGACAGTGGATACAACGGTATAGCGAAAAGCAAAAAGGGTTGACACACAGTGTCAACCCTTTTTCTTTAAATTCAGACAGTTAAGCTTAAATATTAGCCAACACCGCCTGCAACTTTCGACTCGCTCACCACAAGAACTTATTAAAGGACGAAGCCCGTTCTAAAATCTCGTACGATCTCGAAGCGAAGCGTTCTCGCTCTACGCTTTGTAAGCCTTAAACGCATTGATTAGACCGTTAGTCGAGCTATCGTGCGACGTGATTTCAGAATCATCTGCAAGCTCAGGCAAGATTTGGTTCGCGAGTTGTTTACCTAGCTCAACACCCCACTGATCGAAACTAAAGATGTTCCAGATAACGCCTTGTACGAAGATTTTATGTTCGTACATCGCAATCAGGTTACCTAGGGTACGTGGTGTGATTTTCTTAACTAGGATTGAGTTCGTTGGGCGATTACCTTCAAACACTTTAAATGGTGCTAGCGTAGCCGCTTCCTCTTCACTCTTACCTGCTTTTGCAAATTCAGCTTTTACCGTCTCTTCAGATTTACCGAACGCTAACGCTTCAGTTTGGGCGAAGAAGTTAGACATTAGTTTCTGGTGATGGTCGCCCGCTGGGTTGTGGCTGATTGCCGGAGCAATGAAGTCACAAGGGATCAGCTTAGTCCCTTGGTGGATCAACTGATAGAACGCGTGTTGACCGTTAGTACCTGGTTCACCCCAAATGATTGGGCCTGTTTGGTAAGTCACTGCATTACCATCACGGTCAACGTATTTACCGTTAGATTCCATGTTACCTTGCTGGAAGTAAGCAGCAAAACGGTGCATGTATTGGTCATATGGAAGAATCGCTTCAGACTCTGCTCCGTGGAAGTTGTTGTACCACAGGCCAATCAGCGCAAGAATCACAGGAATATTGCTTTCAAGTTCCATTGACGAGAAATGGTTGTCCATCTCGTGAGCACCATCAAGTAACTCAACAAAGTTGTCATAGCCCACTGCAAGAGCAATAGACAGACCGATTGCAGACCATAGTGAGTAACGACCGCCAACCCAATCCCAGAATTCGAACATGTTGTCCGTATCGATACCAAACTCAGATACTGCTGTTGCATTCGTAGACAGTGCTGCGAAGTGCTTAGCGACATGAGCTTGATCGCCCGCAGACTCAAGGAACCAATCACGTGCTGAGTGCGCGTTAGTCATTGTTTCTTGAGTAGTAAATGTCTTAGACGCAATCAAAAATAGAGTGGTTTCAGGGTTAACCTTCTTCAATGTTTCAACGATGTGTGTGCCATCAACGTTAGAAACAAAGTGTAGATTTAGGTGGTTTTTGTATGGTGCGAGTGCTTCTGTCACCATGTAAGGACCTAGGTCAGAGCCACCGATACCGATATTAACGATATCTGTAATGGATTTACCTGTGTAACCTTTCCACTCACCACCAATAACACGCTCAGTGAAAGACTTCATTTTTTCAAGCACTGCGTTCACCGCTGGCATTACGTCTTCACCGTCGACCATAACTGGTTTGTTGCTACGGTTACGTAGAGCCGTGTGCAGCACTGCGCGATCTTCTGTTTTGTTGATCGCTTCACCACTGAACATCGCTTCGATCGCGGCTTTCAACTCAGTTTCGTTTGCTAAAGCAAATAGGTGCTTCAATGTTTCTTCGTTGATTAAGTTTTTAGAGTAATCAACGAGAATATCGCTGCCAAAACGAGCAGAGAAGTTTTCAAAACGAGCTGGGTCTTGAGCAAATAATGCTTTTAGATCCATATCTTGTGCAGATTCGAAGTGCGCTGTTAGCGCGTTCCAAGCTTGTGTTTGCGTTGGATTGATATTTTTCAACATGGTTACTATCCCGATGTTACAGTAGGTTTTATTCCATACAGCCTAGCGAAAACTGGTGGAATCCCCGATTTAGCAAATAATAATATTAGGTATGTTAGGGCAAATTGCCACAAAACAAGACTTTGTAATTTTTTTTCAGGTGCCAATTATGACGCAGGGCTTTCTCACTCACATTGAGTTAGGTCACGTTCCCTGCTTGAACTTTAAACAAACACCTTCATTGCAAGTAAGATTCTACCACTAACCTTGATTAAGCTTAACACTAGAGCAACATCAATCTGCAACAGGCCTGCTTATGTGGACACAAAAAACAATTCAAATCTCAGCGAAGAAGAAAGGATTTCATCTAATAACCGATGAAATTGAACAACAAATACCACAACTTAAACACTATTCCGTCGGATTATTACAGTTATTTATCCAGCATACTTCCGCTAGTTTAACCATCAATGAAAACGCCGATCCAACCGTAAGACACGATATGGAGAAACACTTTAATCACTTTGTCCCTGAGCGAGCCCCTTACTACAAACATACTTACGAAGGTGATGATGATATGCCCGCACACATTAAAGCGTCGACACTCGGTTGCAGTGTGATGATTCCAATAACAAATGGGCGGTTAGCGCTAGGAACTTGGCAAGGGATCTATTTAGGTGAGCATCGTGACTATGGTGGCTCAAGAACCATTATTGCCACTATTCAAGGAAATCACGATTGACTTGGGATACGGGAAGATAAGACTCTCTGTGCGAGAGTCTTGTTATAGCTAAAAAGGTTGGTTAATCATCACGCGAAAAGTGCCTTCATCGGCTCCTTGAGCCACTTCTGCTCGTACCACGATACCTTCCACTTGAAAACGGACAGCACCGCCTAAATTCCACTTCATATCGCTATGTAAGGTCTTGGCATCGTACTCATCAGCCACACGACCAACCTCTGCAAAAACCACCCATTGCCACCAAGGCAGATCGTAATAGTTAATCAAAGGAATGCCATCTAAGGGTTGCCAATCAGGCAGCACTCGGTACTCAGCAGAATAGTGCACCGCTGAACGGCCATGATAACGGCCGCTAGTGTAACCTCGCAGACGATACAAGCCACCCAAGCGTATCTGATCTTGCTCTGGTGGTTTGACACGACTCCAGCTTGGTGTATCCGCAGTATAGAAATCAAACGCTAATACTTGCTGATCAAACCACTCACCGAGCGGGCCTAACGCATAATATTGGCTATTCTGAAACTCCCACTTAGTCCAAATATCTTCGCTCTGCCAGTGGTCAGCACCAGCAGTAATATCCAATGAGGTATGTGAGCCTTTAGTGGGGTTTCTGACGCTATCACGGTTGTCCCAATCAAAACTAAACTTGAAACCACTGGCTTTGTCAGCCTGGTTGTAGATATCCAGCTCTCGTGACGAATAAAACGGAGTCAGCACCACCGAGCTCACTCCAGATTCAATCGGAGACGCAAAGCTCACCTCTCGAATCGGTTGAAACGCACCCATTAAGCCATGCTGCTTCACATTGCCCCATGGCAGCAGGTACTTAAATTCAAACTGGTAGTTTTGTTCGAAACCATTCGTAATGGTTTTTTGCCCTGTTTGTGAGTCATTACTTCCCTGCTCACCCAAGTAGTATGGGTTATCATTGAATTGAGCCTGATACATTTGAGTGCTAAAAAGAAGTTGATCCGCTAACGCATAATTGAACGCAGACACAAAGCCAACATAGCTCTCTTTCTCTGAATAGAGCGCCATGCCAAACAAGGCGGCCTGAGGCTGACCAACACCTTTAGCGACACCTGCAACACCAAAGGTGTGACCGAGAGTTTCAGTGCTAAAGTAAAAAGGCAGGAAGGCGGAATCTTTTTCTGCACTCATTGAGTAGGCAGAAACAAAAAGACTGGCAGTCAATGCCAGTCTTAGCAATAATTTGTACGACATTAGACTACTTCGAAAATTCCATATCAACTCGTGATGTGAGTTTGGTCACCAGTTCATAGGCGATGGTACCGATATGACTTGCCACTTCTTCAGCAGGAAGATCTCGTCCCCACAATATAGCTTCATCGCCAACGAGATCGTCGGCATTTGGACCTAAATCAACCGTCAGCATGTCCATTGAAACTCGACCAGAAATAGGCACTTTTCGCCCATTAACCAAGACGGGTGTGCCATTCGGTGCGGTTCTTGGATAACCATCCCCATAGCCAATAGCAATAACACCCACTTTGGTATCTCGCTCACTGGTCCATACACCACCATAACCGACACTTTCACCCGCTTTAACATCTCGCACAGCAATTAAGTGTGATTTAAGAGTCATTACAGGTTGGTACCCCAGCTCTTGAGCGGTTTTGTCATTAAATGGAGAGACCCCATACATGATAATTCCAGGGCGAACCCAATCGAGTTGGCTATCTGGCCAAGCTAGTAAACCCGCTGATGCCGCGAGTGAACGCTCACCTTCACATCCTTCAGTCAGAGCCATGAACAATTCTGTTTGCTCATTGGTTGTTGAACGGTCAAGCTCATCAGCACAGCCAAAATGGCTCATATAACGGAGCGGTTTTGCGACGTTGTTGCACGCTTTTAGGCGAGTAACAAATTCATCATACTGCTCAGGACGCACGCCCAAACGGTGCATCCCACTATCAATTTTCAGCCAAACTACAACCGGGGTTTCTAGCTCCGCCTGCTCTAAAGCGATTAACTGCTCTTCACAATGCACAACCGTTTGAATGTTATTCGTGACTAATACCGGCAAATCACCAGATGAGTAAAAACCTTCAAGCAACAAGATGGGCTTTACTACACCACACGCACGTAATTGAAGCGCCTCTTCAATTCGCGCAACGCCAAAGGCATCAGCACCCTGTGCATTTTTCGCTATGTGGCGCAGCCCATGACCATAGCTGTTCGCTTTTACAACCGCCATGATCTTACTGTTGGGAGCCTGCAGCTTAATCTGCTGTAGGTTATGTTGAAGTGCGTCTAAATCAATATAGGCTGTCGCTGCTTTCATGTAGCTCATAGCGTTACTCATCATCCATATCAAATGCAGGGCCAGCGTAGTTGTCGAAGCGAGACCATTGACCTTGGAAGGTGAGTCTCACCGAGCCGATTGGGCCGTTACGTTGCTTACCGAGGATGATTTCCGCTGTTCCCTTCATTGAACTGTCCGGATTGTAGACTTCATCACGGTAGATAAACATGATTAAGTCGGCATCCTGCTCGATAGAGCCTGATTCACGCAGATCCGAGTTTACAGGGCGTTTGTCAGCACGTTGCTCTAGAGAACGGTTAAGCTGTGATAGCGCAACAACAGGAACGTTAAGTTCCTTAGCAAGCGCTTTAAGTGAACGAGAAATCTCAGCGATTTCCAACGTACGGTTATCTGACAAGGCAGGGACTCGCATCAACTGCAAGTAGTCGACCATGATCATAGAAAGACCACCATGATCACGAGCGATACGACGAGCACGAGAGCGCACTTCCGTTGGTGTTAGACCGGAGCTGTCATCGATGTACATATTCTTTTTCTGCATCAGAATACCCATCGTCGATGAAATACGCGCCCAATCCTCATCGTCTAGCTGACCAGTACGAATTTTCGTCTGGTCGACTCGCGATAATGACGCCAGCATACGCATCATAATCTGCTCTGCGGGCATCTCTAGTGAGAAGATAAGTACGGGCTTCTCTTGGGACATTGCGGCGTTTTCACATAAGTTCATCGCGAACGTGGTTTTACCCATCGATGGACGCGCCGCGACAATCACCAAGTCAGAACCTTGAAGACCAGCGGTTTTCTTATTGAGGTCAGTAAACCCCGTATCAACACCCGTTACACCATCTTGCGGAGATTTGTACAGCAGCTCGATTCGTTCTAACGTTTTCTCGAGGATACTATCAACATTCTGCGGCCCTTCGTTTTCATTGGTGCGAGCTTCGGCAATAGCGAACACTTTACTTTCAGCAAGATCAAGCAGGTCTTCAGAGCTACGCCCTTGAGGGTCATAGCCAGCATCAGCAATTTCGTTTGCCACCCCAATCAGATCACGCACCAAAGCGCGCTCAGCGACGATATCGGCATAAGCATTGATGTTTGCCGCACTTGGCGTATTTTTTACCAGATCAGCAAGGTAAGCAAAGCCTCCAACATCTTCAAGCTGTTCACGAAGCTCCAAGAACTCAGATAAAGTAATCAGATCGAGTGGCTTATTATCTTCTAGCGTGGCTTTCACCGCTTCAAAGATCAATCGGTGTGGACGACTATAGAAATCCTTGGCGACAACACGTTCAGCAACGGTATCCCAGCGTTCGTTATCCAGAAGAAGGCCACCAATGACAGACTGTTCAGCCTCCAATGAATGTGGAGGGACTTTTATCGCATCAACTTGTGCGTCGCTAAACTTTTTATTTCGATTATCTACTTTCGCTTCAGCCATGGGTCTGCTCAACAACTTGCTATAGACCGCTAATTATAACGAGAATGAAGCCTTTGTCTGTAGCCTTGGGTGAGTTTGTCGGGTTCTAATGTAGAATTAACTTATTGCTGACCGTAAACAGAGCAATTGAAACTACTATTGCGCCATTCTTTTCATCAATATCGAGGTAGTTCGTGTCTAAAATTTGGCTAATGAGTGCAAGTTTAATGAGCTCAATGTTTGTCTATGCCGATGACAATGGACTAAGTAAAACGGATATTGATCTTCCTTCACCATGGAATAGTGAGGTGGAATTTGGTTATCAGGCACACACTGGTAATTCTGACTCGCGCTCGCTTAATTCTCGACTCAGTGCAGAATACGTTGAAGGACGCCACCGGACGAACGGGGAATGGAAATATTACCTACTGTATAAAAATGGTGAGGAAGATAAGCGCCAGTCTAGCTATACCGCTCAAAGTGACTATAAGTTAGGCTCCAAAACCTATCTCTATGGCAGCTTTAAAGGCGTCGACTCTAGGTATAGTGCGTATTTCAAGGATTACACCCTTTCTGGTGGTCTAGGTTATCAGTTCTCTAATACTGACACCTTCGTGCTAGAGCTCGAGTTCGGTCCAGGTTTTCGCTACCAAGAACCCAATCTTGACGAAATTGATGACGATGACATCATTTTTCCTGAGACCGTCCGCGAAGGCATTTTTCGCGGTAACATTAATACCAAATGGCAAGCGCTCGACAATTTAGCGGTCTCAGCAGATATCACCACCGTTGCGGGTCACAGCAATATCCGCACAGATACAGATATTAGCGTGACAAACAACATCACTGAGGACATCGCGTTGAAGCTTTCCCACTCTCGTCAATATCACGATAAAGTTCCCGAAGGCTTAGAAAAGGCGGACAGTATTTTCTCCGTCAACTTACTGTTCATTTTCTAAACAGCCGGATTTATTTAGATATAAAAAAAGCACCTCTAAGAGGTGCTTTTAAAATACGTCTTGATACTGAATTATTCAGCAGCAACAACTTGTAGAGTAACTGTAGCGAAAACTTCAGAGTGAAGTTGAACGCTGATCTCGAACTCACCGATGTTACGTAGTGCGCCTTCAGGAAGACGAACTTCGCTCTTAGCAACTTCAACGCCAGCTGCAGTGATTGCATCAGCGATGTCGCGAGTACCGATAGAACCGAACAGTTTACCTTCGTCACCAGCTTTAGAAGCAATAACAACTGCTTCTAGTGCTTCAACTTTCTCAGCACGAGCTTGAGCAGCTGTTAGTTGCTCAGCAACTTTAGCTTCTAGTTCAGCGCGACGAGATTCGAACATTTCAACGTTGCCTTTAGTAGCCATAACTGCTTTACCCTGAGGGATAAGGAAGTTACGAGCGTAACCAGATTTAACGTTTACAGTGTCACCAAGACCACCTAGGTTACCGATTTTATCAAGTAGAATAACTTGCATTGTTTAATTCCTCTTTATAAAACGAACCGATTACTGATGCTTGTCAGTGTACGGAAGTAGAGCTAGGTAGCGTGAACGCTTGATAGCGCGAGCTAGTTGACGTTGGTATTTAGCACTTGTACCAGTGATACGGCTAGGTACGATTTTACCAGCTTCAGTGATGTAGTTTTTAAGAGTTGCTACGTCTTTGTAATCAATCTCTTGTACGCCTTCTGCTGTGAAACGGCAGAATTTACGACGACGGAAGAAACGAGCCATGGGCTATCTCCTGATCTTAAATTTGAGTAATGTTGTCGGCATGAAGCACTAATTTACCAATGCCATTTCGGCTGGTTTGGTAAGCGACAAAACCACTTACCTTAATGCTACTGCCTTGTACTAAATTCTGAGTGTCTGCTTGTGACCTTTGCCCGCTGACTACTACCGGCATACGACAATAAACTTGTCTCGGTAAGTCAGCTTCGATAACGGTAGAGCGATGCTCTAACCAAAATCGACAGTGTTCAATACCACTAGGGCTTTTAGAACGAATGGGCGGTTTGGCAATGGTGCCAGATAGCTCCATTCGATTGGTCATAAGTTGAATTACTCAGCAGCTGCTTCTGGCTTGAATTCAGCACGCTCTTCGCGACGAGGAGCACGCTCTTCTTTCTGCTTAAGCATGATAGATTGCTCAGTGATCGCTGATTTAGTACGCATGATCATGTTACGTAGAACTGCATCGTTGAAACGGAAAGCAGTTTCTAGCTCATCGATTACAGCTTGGTCAGCTTCAACGTTCATTAGAACGTAGTGAGCTTTGTGAAGCTTGTTGATTGGGTAAGCCAGTTGACGACGGCCCCAGTCTTCTAGACGGTGGATAGTACCGCCAGCTTCAGTGATTGAACCAGTGTAACGCTCGATCATGCCAGCAACTTGCTCGCTTTGATCTGGGTGCACCATGAATACGATTTCGTAATGACGCATGGGTTGCTCCTTACGGATTATTCAGCTTCCACAAATGGCCCGGTCGTCCAGAGGAAGCAAGGAACTAAAGATAATTGACCGAGTTTAAGGAGCACGAATAGTACAGAAAGAAAGCAGTTTAAGCAAGAGAAATGTGATAGGGATCGGCAACGAAATTCACCACACCTCAGGAGTGACATTTCGCTACCGAAAAGGTCGAGTTAGAGTCTAGTCATCTTCATCAACATATTGAGCTTGCAGGTAATTCTGAATACCCGACATATCAATTAGACCTAATTGAGTTTCCAGCCAGTCGACATGTTCTTCTTCATCTTCAAGAATATCTTGGAATAGATCTCTAGAAACATAGTCATGGACATCTTCTGCGTAGGCGATAGCGTTTTTAAGGTCTGGAATCGCGGCCATCTCAAGTTTGAGGTCGCATTCAAGCATTTCCTTAGTATCTTCACCGATCATAAGCTTGCCTAAATCCTGAAGGTTAGGCAGACCTTCTAAAAATAGAATGCGCTCTATCAGATGATCTGCATGTTTCATTTCATCGATAGATTCGTGGTATTCCTTTTCCGCGAGATGTTTGAGTCCCCAGTCTTTATACATACGAGCGTGGAGAAAATACTGATTGATCGCTATGAGCTCGTTACCGAGAACTTTGTTGAGATGCTGGATAATGATTGGATCGCCTTTCATGACATAAGCCCTCCTCTTTGGCTCTTTTAAATGTAGAACCAAATGGCAAACTGTCAAAAAAGACTCAGCGATAGCTTAGCTGACTTGTTTGAGTTGTAGGTATTCTGTTTCTGCTAGGATTTCTTTGGCTGGTTTGATGCACTTACCGCATTGCGAACCCAGCGCCGTACATTTTTTTATCCCCTTGATATCAGTGATCCCTTCATCAATGGCTAACTGTCTAATTTTCTTGTCCGAAACACCATGACAAAGACAAACATACATATCTAAACTTTCCAGTACCGTTAACAGAAGATAAATATAAACAAGAATTGTTATCGTTACCAGTTGTATTGGCACAATAATAAGATCATTTCGTTATAACGCTGGTACCACTCAAGCAACAATTCAAAGCGTTACAGATGAGCCACTAAGCCAAACATCAAACGTAAAATCTTTCCTGAATTCTATCAATAGTTTAGAAACAGAGCCGAGAGATATTGGCTTATAACCAAAACAGAAAAAGGGAAGCCTAAGCTTCCCTTTCTCAGATGTGCGTTCTTCAAAAATGAAGAAGTGTGCAAATCTTCAGATAATTCTATAAGAATTAAGCGAAGATCTTAGCAACAACACCAGCACCAACTGTACGGCCACCTTCGCGGATCGCGAAACGTAGACCT
>NZ_JBNJOH010000069.1:0-15369 GCF_050113735.1 Vibrio sp. TRT 2004
TGCTGGTTCGGTAATGAACGCTCTTGCCTCATGGCTAGCGTGGATGATGCAACGAGTGGTATTCATGCGCAGTTTTTCCCTCAGAAACATGATTCACCCAGTGCTGAAAAAGTATTGGGCTAGTCACCGACTTATGGGTATGAGTGTTCTCAATACCAATGTATAGCGCATTATCAGCCTTGTGACTTTGCTAGATAGGAACGCATTTCCTGTTCCGGTACCATGCCACCGCCGGTTGCCCATACGAGGTGAGTCGCGTTGTTCATAACGGAATTGTCAAACTTCATTCTCAGCCTATATTCGTGATTGTTTGTCACCACGATTGGCCCCATCATGCCAGCTAACGCCGATGGTTCGAGCTGGATGTTTTGATGCTGATTGAGTTGACCCAACAGTTGGTACATACGCTCATCCGTCACCGTGAAATAGCCATCGATCATCCTTTCCATCGCTCGTCCAACAAAGCCGGACGCGCGACCGACAGCTAAGCCGTCTGCGGCGGTTATGTTATCAATCCCTATATCTTGGACGCTGATTTTGTCGTGAAGTCCAGTATGAACCCCAAGAAGCATACATGGAGAGTGGGTGGGTTCAGCAAAAATGCAATGTACATGGTCTCCGAACGCCATTTTTAGACCAAAGGCAACGCCACCTGGCCCTCCACCGACACCACAAGGTAGATAAACAAACAAAGGATGTTGCTCGTCGACGACGATACCTAGCTGGTCAAATTGCGCTTTCAAACGCTCACCAGCGACGGAATAGCCCAAAAATAGAGTTTGAGAGTTTTCGTCATCAATGAAGAAACAATTAGGGTCACTTTCAGCTTCTTTTCTACCTTGTTCAACCGCGACGCCGTAATCTTGTTCGTACTCCACGACATTCACTCCGTGATCGCGAAGCTTATCTTTCTTCCACTGGCGGGCGTCAGCAGACATATGCACCGAGACAGAAAATCCTAACTTGGCACTAATGATACCGATAGACATTCCAAGGTTACCGGTAGAGCCAACCGCAATGCTGAACTGGCTGAAAAACTGACGAAAAGATTCGTTCAGCAGTAGGCTGTAATCATCGGATTTTGTAAGCAAGCCTGCATCAAGTGCGAGCCTTTCAGCGTGCGTCAATACTTCATAAATGCCGCCTCGGGCCTTGATCGATCCAGAAATCGGTAAGTGGCTATCTTTTTTAAGGAGTAGATGACCTGCGATGCTGGTGTTAAATCGTCGTTCAAGTTCCATTTTCATGGCAGGTATGGAAACCAATTCAGATTCGATAATGCCTTGTGCTGGCGCTGTTTCTGGAAAGGCTTTGGCAAGGTAAGGAGCAAAGCGTAGTAATCGCTCACTTGCATCTCGAATATCCATCGCATCAAGTCCGACATGCGGTAGTGCTTCTTCGACAGAAGTAATCGAAGGATTAAACCAAGATGTTTCGTTGAGCCCGATAAGCTCTTCGACGAGCGGATATTGTTGGATAAGCAGATCAATCCGGAATGTCATTACATTACCTTGCGTGTTATCGAATAGGGCCCAATATAATTCAAATTAGTACTTCTGTGTCAGAGGCTACTGAGAACGTTTGCACTCATTGAGGTCAGGATAGAGCCGGTTATTTAGCGTGGAAAATCTGCTCGGTTTCCAGTGCGGTCATGGCACGGATTTGGCGCCAAACGTAGTAGAAAATACCGAACATCATTAGCATGCTTGGAATCGCGATAATTGGATAGCTGTAAAGTGTCAGTTTACCTAACTCTTCATTGAATTCTGCTGTTCCTGCGGGGCTTGTTACAATCCAAGTCGCAAGGAAGTAGTTCATTGCCGATGAGAAGGCGAATGTGCTCGCGAATAGATAGTTTGATGACATCAAGCAGCGTTCGAACGCTTGCGTTTTATTATTCTCTTTTAAACGCTCAGTGATCAGTTCTAGGTTGAGTACGGTGTCATTTAGAACCATCTTCTGCATAAATGGGTAGCGAGTAAAGGTTGAACCTAGCACGGCCAAACCGATCAGGCCTGGAATCAAAGCCTCTTTAAGTGCTAACCAACGAGTATCGAGTTCGAGTAGACCGATCCCCCCCGTTAATAAGACACTGACAAAGCCAAGCGCTGCGATAAAGTTAAATTTCTTATTGCGAATCAGATCCATGGCGCCATAAGCGATCGGAAATGCCAGAGCAACAACCAACGCCATCGCCGTTCCTAAATGTTCGTCACCGCTGAATTTCATTAAAATAAATGACGGTATGACGACGTTAAATAAGATTTCGAATAGAGGATTCGATTTTTTTTGGGTGGTGCTGTTCATAATTTTCTACTGACTCTATAGGGCTGGCTTACATACAAATTTCGAATGGGAGTGTTCATTGTATGAGTTCAGATGTAAAGCACTAAAGTACCAGTTATGTAACGACTTATGAAAGAGATGCGATCAAAACCTGACGACATTCCCTTGATTATTATAGCGTGATGCTAGGTTAGACGTGGTTATGGAGAGGGCGGCTGGGGTAAAGAGAAATCGTCACAAAGTTGCTCTTTTAGGGACTATCAGGCTGTTCAAGAATGGCGAGAACGTCGTCAAATGAGGAGTTATTTAGGCTAATTTCACATTTACACTCCCATCTCGGCGTTAATGCTCTATAATCAGCGACCGTAATTTGGGTTACGCTTTAAATTTGTCGTTAGCTTTAGGAACAAGATATGTCATTTGCATCACAAAACTTTTCTCCAGAAATCGTGAAAGCTCTTACTGAGTGTGGGTATGAGAAACTCACTCCAGTTCAGCAACAAGCGATTCCTTTAGCTCGCCGTGGACATGACATCCTAGCTAACGCACAAACGGGTACGGGTAAAACAGCCGCGTTTGCTTTGCCTATCGTTCAGAATATCCTTGATAGTGCCAAATCCGCTAATCGCCACCAAACGCGTGCCGTTATTTTAACGCCGACACGCGAACTGGCAGAACAGGTTGCGACAAACATCCAAGTTTACACAAAGTACACCGACATCAAGACCGTTGCGATCTTTGGTGGCAAGAAAATGGCAACGCAGCAAAAAGCCCTTGAAGCGGGTGTAGATGTGCTTGTTGCTACGCCGGGTCGTCTGATTGAGCACATTGAACTCAATAACGTTTCTTTGGCTAACCTAGAGTACCTAGTATTCGATGAAGCTGACCGCATGTTAGACATGGGTTTTATCGCTTCGATCGAAAAGATCATGGCTGGCGTAACCACTAAACCTCAGACTATGCTTTTCTCTGCAACTTTCTCAGCGCAGATGAACAAGCTGGCAGGCCAAATTCTGCGTCAACCAAAACGCGTTTCTGTTGCTCGAGAGAACGTGACCGCTGACACCATTGCGCACGTTGTTTACCCTGTAGAGCAAGAGCGCAAGCGAGAGCTATTGTCGGAGCTTATTGGCCGTAAGAACTGGAAACAGGTGCTGGTTTTTGTTAACTACAAAGAGACGGCAAACGAGCTACTTAAAGAGCTGAAGCTTGATGGTATTAAAGCCGTGCTTTGTCATGGTGACAAAGCGCAGAGTGCTCGTCGCCGTGCGCTGGAAGAATTCAAAACCGGTAAGGCTCGCGTGATGATCGCGACGGACGTTGCAGCCCGTGGCCTTGATATTCAGAACTTACCTCATGTTGTGAACTTTGATATGCCATTTTTGGCTGAAGATTATGTTCACCGCATTGGCCGTACGGGTCGTGCTGGCCAGCGTGGTAATGCGGTATCGTTCGTTAACCGTGAAGAAGAGCTAACACTTCAACAGGTGGAAACCCTAATCGGTCAACGTATCTACCGTAAAGAGCTAGAAGGTTATGAGCCAAAGAACCGCGACGCTCTAATAGAAAAAATGCACACTAAACCTGCATTTAAAAACCGTAAAACCCGTACTAACAATCCAAGTGATGCCAGCCAGGGTGAAGCGGAGCGCCGCTCACGTCTACGCCGAATGATTCGCAACAAAAATGGTAAATAGTAAAAAAGGAGCCTTTCGGGCTCCTTTTTTGATTTGAGTTCGAGGCTATCGCTACTGTTTGCGTAACTGATAACTCTCAGCCAGCTCACCTTTAACACGTTCGCCATTCATGTCGAGCTTGAACAAGACATTCTCACCAACGAAGTATTGATTTGCGCCACTTTCACTTTCTAGGGTCACGGTATTGCCTTTGTCATTCCAGTGGAATTGACCTTGCGACTCGATATATCCATCTTCTTTACCTAGATAGGTCTGCGTTGCAGTGTAACTTCCATCATGATTCAAAGTAATATGAGTCTCGATGCCACTACAGTCAGCACAAGGTAAAATACCGACATAAGTTCCGTTCCAGTCTAATGCGTTGTTCGCTGTGTGCGCGCTATCTGCTGGCGCATCTAGGATGATTTCTTGAGCTTGAGCAACAGGTTGAGTCGCCTGTGGTGGTTGTTCGTCTTGGCAACCAGCCAGCACAAATAGGGTACCAGTTAATAGAAATAGAGCCTTTTTCATATTCAGTTCCTTTACCTACGGGGGAGTGTGTCTATCATATCTCTCCACCGATCCTACTCGTCAATAGCAGGTGAGATTTCCGTTAAGGTTGTTTGGCGTCCTGGTCAGTTTCTTGTCCGAGTGACGTGGGTATTGCATCAGCGTCGTCTCAGTGGCGTTAGCAAATGTTTTCCCAGCACATTAATCAGCGCCCCCGTGACAATCAAGCCGCCGCCCAAAAATGTCCAGACAGATGGGACTTCATTGAATAACCATACCCCAAGTAGAGCCGAGAACACGATCTGAACATAGGAATAGGCAGAAGCTTTTCCCGCAGCTTGGGTTTGCATCGCTTTGGTTAGCCCATATTGACCGATCTGGGTGAAAATACCGACGAGAACTAAGACAAGCAGCAGTGGCAGGCTTGGCCAGATAAACTCGTGCCACATCAAAACCAGCGATGTAGGCAGCGCCATCAAGGGAAAGTAAAAGATAATGACTGAGCTATCTTCTGTTTGGCTCAGTTTGCGAACAATCACGTAGGCAATAGAACTGCCCATGGCTCCAAGTAAAGCGGTGGTGACACTAAAGATAGGCAGTTGGTAATCTATGCTGCTGCTAAGGCTTGGCTGAACCATTGCCCAGAGACCCGCCAGACAGAAAGCGATACAGATCATGGTTGATTTCTGAATCGACTCTTTTAGAAACATGAGGCCTAGTAAAGCGGTAAATACGGGATGAACGTATTGAAGAATGGTCGCTTCTGCCAAAGGCAATGTGGTCACTGAGTAGTAGACACACATTAACGAAATGGTGCCCACAAAGCCTCTGAGTAGCAGCAAAGGCTTATTGTTGCCCCATACAGAAAGATGTTTTCGTTTGATATCCGCATAACTGATGATCAAAGATACCAGTGCACGCGCCGCGACGATTTCAAACAGTGGGATACCATGATTGCTAACATACTTCACGCAGGCTGACATTAATGCAAAGCCAAGCGCTGAAAGAAGCATAAAGCGAACCCCAACAGGGATCTGAGTAAAATAGCGGTTTGGCATAATAGTCATCGCATTAAATTGATTAGGGTCGAAGCCCTTTGCTTAGAGAAATCGTTCACGATGTTCCGAAATCAACATCGCTTTGGTGTTGGGTTCAAGTGCCTCAAACATATGTGGACGGTCTCCCGGGTAGGTGATGTAGTCACCCTCACTAAGTTTATGAAGGTCATTAGCGGTACTGAGCCTAGCTCGTCCTCGGATGATCACGACATGTTCAATAGTACCTGAGTTATATGGCTCAGAGAAAAAAAGTTCGTTCAATATATTGGAATTATTGTTAGCTTTAGGGAACATTTCTCTTAATGCAGAAAAAGGAAAACAGGAATATGGAATATCTGCTCTCTGTCGCTCTGTTTGCGGTGTCATCTTCGGTTACTCCGGGCCCAAACAACATTATGGTGATGACATCTGGTGTTAACTTTGGCGCGCGCAAAAGCTTGCCACTGTTGAGTGGGATATGTGTTGGCTTTACCATCATGTTACTTCTGGTGGGCGTTGGTTTTGGTCAGGTGTTTCACTTTTTTCCACAACTCGAACTGATAATTAAAGTGTTCGGTAGCGCATATTTGCTCTATCTGTCGTGGCAAATTGCGACAACCAAAGACATTGGCACAGGAGAGCAGCAGGGAGCGCCGTTCGGGTTTATGAAAGGGGCACTGTTTCAGTGGGTCAATGCCAAGGCATGGGTGGTGGCGATTGGGGCTATTTCTGCATTTACGGCGGTTGGCGAAGGATATTTTTCTCAAAATCTAACTATTGCCGTGACTTTTCTGGTCGTATCTTTTCCTTGTGTAGGCGTATGGCTGATGTTCGGTTCGGCGCTGCGTCATTGGTTGACCAAGCAGCACTATTTGCGTTGGTTTAACCTGACCATGGCCTTGCTGCTGGTGGTGTCAATTGTGCCAGTAATCCGAGGTGTGATTGAACAAATTATCGCGTGAGAAGCGGTTCACCCGTTGAGCATCAAGCTCCTGCTCTGGAAAGATTTACAGTTAAACTCGAACGCGTTAGATTGCCACTGGCATGACAATCTATGGAAAGAAAAATGAGCATCCATCTAAAACAGCTATGTACGACCCACTTACCTGGAAATAAAGAAGATTCGCCGGCAGTCCATTTTTCTAAAATGGCGCAGTGGTGTGAACAGCATAATGTTGCCCACGATGTTTACGGCGAAGGTGAAACTATACAGGCTTTCGAGCAAAAAGTGGCCGACCTACTGGGTTACGAAGCAGGTCTATTTGTTATCACCGGTACTATGACCCAACCGACAGTACTTGAGTTAGTGACCCGACAGAAACGCAATCCGATTGTTGCGATGCACCCTTCAAGCCATATTTATGTTCATGAAAGGCAGGGCTACCAGCTGCAAAACCGATTTAACATCTTGCCGGTAGGAAATGAGTTCAAGCCGTGGAAGCTTGAAGATCTTCAGGCTTGGCCAGATGAAATCGCTGCGGTTTTGTACGAACTGCCAATGCGTGAGATTGGCGGGCAATTACCATCATGGCAAGAGCTCGAACGTATTAAGCAACACTGCGCGGAGAACAACATCCATCTACACATGGATGGTGCACGTCTTTGGGAGACGGCCGCTTATTACCAAAAAGAGTATCATCAGATTGCTCAAGGCTTTGATACGGCGTATGTCTCTCTTTATAAGGGCATCAATGGATTAGGTGGTTCGATGCTACTAGGTTCAAAGGCGTTTATTCAACTTGCCTCGATGTGGATGAAGCGACAAGGTGGCAATGTTTACCATAGAACGCCTTATGTGGTGTCAGCCGCTATGCAATTTGATGAGAGACTGGCTCGGCTCCCTTCTCTGTTTGAGCGTACCAAACAGGTCTATGAAATCATTGCTGAGTTTCCAACTTTAGCGGTGAATCCTCCCAAGCCACAATCGAATATGTTACACCTGATTTTACCGTTTAGCTTTGAACAGGCTCAGGCGTTACAACAGGCGTTTGCAACTAATCGAGGCATTTGGTTTGGGAATCCTCAAGTGACTTCTCACCCGAATCAGTCGCTTATCGAGTGGTATGTCGGTGATAACCTTCTTGAGATCAGTGATGATGAACTGCGGGCGTTTTTCGCAGAGTTGACGGCAAATTAATCATCTTAGAGTCGGGAGTTTTCGACGCGACTAACGCACCGTTTACTTTGGAGAGAGCATGCTAGACAGAGACAATACCGGATTGATCATCGTCGATGTTCAAGGGAAGTTAGCCAGTTTGGTTGATGAATCTGAGGCGCTGGTAAAAAACTGTGTCACCTTGATTCAAGGTGCTCAAATCTTAGATTTGCCTATTGTCTGGCTTGAGCAAAATCCGACCAAACTAGGTGATACGGTAGAGGCGATAAGCCAGCATTTGCAAGGTGCGTCGCCTATAAGTAAATACACATTTGATGCTTGCTCACAGCCTCAGTTTATTCAAGCTATTCGCAGTGCCAATGTCGGCACTTGGCTAGTGTGTGGTATTGAAGCGCATATCTGTGTGTACCAAACAGTATTAAGCCTTTCCCAACGGGATTATGATGTACAGCTCGTGACAGACTGTGTTTCGTCTCGAAATCCCCAACACAAGCAATTGAGCATCAGAAAATTACAGCATAAAGGAATAGATATCACATGCGTTGAAATGTGCCTTTATGAATTAGTTAAAGATTGCCGTAGTGATGAGTTCAAACAGATTTTGCAACTGATCAAGTAACCGCAAACTGAGCGGTGTTAATCGATGTGAGGTTCTGGTATCGCTCTCTGGTGCTCGCTTCGCGACTCGTCAAACTCTTTACAAACCCATGATTTCAGCTTCAAGACATTGTCATTGCGAAGTTTTTCTGGTCGACACACAAAGAAAAACTCTTGATGAGGATTAGTGACAGGCTTGCCGATCTCCACTAAAAAGCCATGCTTGATTTCATCTCTTACAAATAGGCGGTGAGTAACGAAAACCCCCAGCTTTTGTATGGCGGCCTGAATGGCATGGACAGAGACCATGAAGTTCAAGTTGTTGTGCTGCTTAGGGGCGGGGACGTTATTTCCCTGACACCAGACACTCCAGTCATTTTTCCTTCGCAAGTTTTGTGCATAGATAGCGGGGTAGTGCTGCAACAATTCCGCTGCGCTTGGTTTGGGTTGAGATGAATCGAGCAGTTGGGGGCTACAAACCAAAAGAAGCTCATCATCGCCAAGTTTTTCACAGTAATAATCTTGCCATTCATCCGTTTTTCCATGAATGATGGCGACATCAACACCTTCTTGAGTCAGATTAAAAGGGCCAGCTAGATTAGACAGGCGAATATCGACATTGGGAGCAAAATGTTGGAAGTTATTCACTCTTGGAACCCACCAATGAATCGCCAATGAGTTGATCATATTTAAAGTGATTTGATGGGAGTGCGGTTTTTGGGTTACCGCGTCCGTTGCATCGACGATCGTCTTCAAAGCAGGGGCAATGTCATTGTAGTACTTTTGACCAATCGGATTGAGACGAACTTGCCTGCCTATACGCTGAAACAACGGCTGCCCAATAAGTGACTCTAGGCTTTTGATTGCCTGACTGATCGCAGAGTGGCTGACACTAAGTACCTCAGCAGCCTTAGTCATGCTACCGGTGTCAGCAACGGCGATAAAAGCGTAAAGAGACTTAAGAGGTGGTCGTTTGTTCATATGTAAGTTTATCTAACAGATTTGTTTAAATATATTCGTTTTTTAAGCCCTTGTCATTCCTTTACTATAGGCACGCCTATAGGGAGGAATCATGTTGTTAAATAACCTTGCTGTACCTTATATGCTCGTTTCAACCTTTAGTTTGTCGTTAACGGGTTTAGCTTTAAAAAAACTAACAGAAATATTGAGCCTTGAATGGCTGACATTTCTCAGATTTATATTGCCGACATTGCTCCTGTTTGCTTTGGTCGCTGCAACAAAAATTCGTTTGCCTCCTCCGGCTCTGTTGAAGCCGATCGTGATTAGAGGTATGTGCATTGCGGCATGCCAACTCTGTTTTATAGCATCACTCAACCGATTGACACTCGTGGAAAGCTCTGTGCTGTTTGGTACAGGGCCACTCTTTATTGCTGTGTTGGAGAAGATCTTTTTTAAGGTCAAGATTAAGACCGAAACCAAATTTAGCTTAGCGGCCACGTTTGCTGGTGTCGTGTTGCTCGCTGGTGATGTCAGCGGCATTCAATTAAGGCCTGAGTTGCTGATTGGATTAGCCTCTGGGCTATTTAGTGCAGGCTCCCAAGTCTGTCTATTTCGTGCCAGTAAAAAGGAGGTAACGCCGGCACTGCTTAACAGTTGGACATTTTTGATCGCGGCGATAAGCGTATTGCCACTGTGTGTTGTGTCGGGGCTGTCAAAGGTCGACGTTTCAATCGTATTAGAACCACAACACAACTCCCTTGTTTGGGCGTATTTATTGGTTCTCTCATTGGCTGTGGTTGCCAATCAAATCTTGCGCTCTAAAGCCTATAAGTTGGCAGATAGCAATTCACAAGTGGCACCGCTGATATTTACTAGCTTGCTATTCACCGCTCTGTGGCAGGCGATGTTTTTTGATGAAAGTTTCTCAACCTATCAGATCGCGGGCATCGCAATCATTATAGTGGCAACCATCATGAATAATTTTGCAACGTCGTTGTTCCGATACCTTGGTGTTAGTCGCGTCTTTGGCCGCAGTTGATGATGGTGCGCGCAATGGCGCTAGCCCCACCACTGCTTAACAGAGAATTACCAGCGAGGCTGAGCAAAATAGTCTGCCAGATAATCGATTAGTGCTCGAACAGCGGGTCTCATGTGCTTTCTTGAGGAGTAAAGCGCATACACCGTCATGTCGTCTGGCTTCCAGTCGGCTAGCACTGGCTGAAGCTGTCCACTTTGGATGTATTGATTGACCAGATAGGTGGGTTGTATCGCTAAACCTGCGCCATTGAGAGCAGCATGAAGAAGTGTTGTTGCTTCATTCGCAGTCAGGCGACACTCTATTTCGACTGACTGCTGAACCCCATTTCTGTTTAAATGCCAGATGTGCTGCTGGAAGTTTTTGTAGCCTAGGCACACATGACTGGATAAATCAGTTGGCTTTTTAATAGGGCGATGATTTGACAAATAGTGTGGTGACGCAACGATTCGGGATTCACATATCGCTATAGGTTTTCCTATCAGCGAGGGATCTGGTGCCGATGCAATCCGAATGGCGAGGTCGATTTGCTCGTCAGTCAGGTCAGTCACTGAGTCGTGCAAGTCGATATCAATGTTGACGTTCGGGTGAGCGGTTAAAAAGCCTTGAATGGCAGGAATCAGCTGCGAATATCCAAATGACATACTGGTTGCCAGTCTTACATTTCCGCGTAACTCTCCTTGCGTATTGGCAAGATCACTAAGATGGTCTGCCTGTCTAAGCCATTGTTTTACCTCCTGCAAACACTCTTCACCTGCTGACGTCAAGGATACTTTTCGTGTGGTGCGATGCAACAAACGCGTGTGTAACCAGTCTTCCATTGCCTCAATGTAGCGAGTGACCATAGGCCGAGACATATCCAGTCTTTCTGCGGTTGCGGTAAAGCTTCCAGTCGTGGCGACGTCAACAAAGACTTTGGCTGCGGTGAGTTTGTCCATTTATATGCTCGAAATAAGAAATAATCATGTTCAGTTTGGTGTGTTTTTCTGAACACGTCAATTGCCTAGTATCTTGTCGTTAACGAAGATATTGACAGGAGAAATGAGATGAAAAAGTTAACTCTAGCTGCGGCATCAGTACTACTCGCGACAAGTGCGCTTGCACAAGAGCTTACGCCATTAACTTTTGATGTGTATAACGCCGACGAGAATAGCTTTCATGTGAACTCAACAATCGTGTTTGGTGACAGTGAAGCAATGGTCGTGGATACCGGTTTTACCAAAGCGGATGCATTGCGCATTGCGGCAAAAGTGCTTGATAGTGGAAAAGAGCTCAAAACTATCTTTATTAGTCAGGCTGATCCTGATTATTACTTTGGTGCGGAAGTCTTACATGGGCTATTTCCAGAAGCGAAAATTCTAACGACACCAGCTGTTAAAAAAGTTATCGAGACAAAGCTGGCGGGTAAACTGGCGTTTTGGGGACCGAAAATGGGTAGTAATGCTCCGGTTAAACCTTATGTACCTCAAGCCATTAGTGGCAACACCCTAATGCTAGACGGGCACGCTATTGAGATTCGCGGTACCGATGGGGATCTTGCGCATCGCCCATATTTGTGGATTCCTTCGAGCAAAGCTGTATTAGGTAACGTCTCCGTATATGGCATGGTTCACCTTTGGATGGCAGATGCACAGTCGGATGAGAGTCAGCAAGCGTGGCAGGAACAATTAACGGAGATCCAACAATTAAATCCGGCCGTCGTGATTCCTGGTCATATGAAAACGGGCACTCAGCTTGATGCCTCTACAATTGCTTACACTCAAGCGTATTTGAGCGATTTTCAGCGTGCAAAGAGCACCAGTCGTAACAGTGAGCAACTGATTGACAAAATGTCTGCAAACTATCCGGATGCGCAGCTTCCAATGGCTCTCGACATTGGAGCAAAAGTGCATATGGGTGAAATGAAATGGTAACGGAGTTTCAAAAGCCAAGGCAGGCACTTCGCAAGTCTCGAGGTCGTTTACTAAAGAATTCTGCAAGCAGTGATGAGATGTTTGAGCGCATTGATACCAACCATGACGAGTTCATTGATATGAACGAGTTCCAATCACACAGAGGTTTTATGCGATCTTCAGATCAATAAGTTCCTCACTGTAAGAGAGGTAACATATGTTACCTCTCTCTGAATATCGACTGCGGACATTCGTTTTTCACGGCTCATGAGCAGCGAGAGTATGATAATGTCGTTTGATGGCGTCTTTACAATTTAAAGTCCTTTTTCAAATTGAGATCTTAGTGGCTAAGATAAATATTCAACTTGGTATACTCACACAAAGAATCGTAACGAGAGTGTGATGATATGTCTAAAACAGCAAAGCTCCAGAACGAAGATAAGCTAGTAAAGAAGGCGTTAGAAATTGGCGAGAAGATGGCCAAAATGCAAGGCTTTGACTTACCCAGTACGCCACAGCCTGTCAGGGTGAAGGCCATCTACTTGTTCTTAGTCGATGCAAAGCAAATTGCACCACTACCAGATAACAAACTGGATGGTGCTAGTATCAAACACCGATTGGCGATGTGGATTCATAAAGCACTACCTGATAATGACCCACTGAAGTAATTCCCTCGATGCAAAAGCAAAAAGGATGGACAGAGCGTTGGGTACAAATATACGAATGGCTTCTATTGGTCAGTACTAATTTCCTTTATTGTTGTAGGTAAAGTCTGAAATTTAGCCTAATTAATTATCGGGATACATACGGTAGGATATTAACGGTACTTTATCTTGATAAAAGAATATCCGCTATAAGCGGAGCGATGTGTTTTATTGAATCGACCAAGCAATAAGGCTTATAGTCGGGCTAAATAATCTGAAAAATAATTAATCGAACTGTAATTAAGTCGCTCGTTGAGGTGTAAAAACAGTTCTGTTATGTATTTATTTTTTGGATATTGTGCTTTCGGGTTAATTGACCATTTAAGACGCTACTTACCATCAATATTATGTTTTGGTAGAGTGGTGATTGGTCAATCAGGTGTTACAAGTGGGCGAGGTTTAGATTTAGGAAATCCACCCACAGGAGCGACGGGACAATCACCTGCTAAGTTGGACTTAAAAGCGCTATTTCAAGAGGCGGAATTAATCCCTGAACTATCGGATTGGTTACTCAGTGTCGAAGGGGTTAAAAGAGCAAGTGCCCTAGAATCTCTTGATAGTTCAGGGTTGACTGATGATGAACTGACAATAACACGTAAACAACAACACTTAATGTTTAATGATGTTTATGATTATATGGAAGAAAAGACTCGCATCTTGCTGACTAAGTCAGATGTTAAAAAAGCATATGGTGATGTTGGGTGGGACGATCTTCCTTCAAAAGTTAAAGATATTCTTATTGATTTAACTTATAGAGGCGATAATCACGGTTATAGCCGGAAAATCTTTGTACCAGCTTTGGTTTTAGACAAAGACTTAAATGATTACTCAAATTTTTATAACGCTCTAGAAGAATTAGTTAATATTCCGCCAGAAAGATTGAAACTGAGGTTAAAGTGGTTAAATTAGTAATGGTTATTTGTTTATATTGCATAAGTTTTCAAATAATAGCGATGGGTGAGTCTAGTGCAAATTGGATTTTCGAAAAGCAAAATCAATGTGAAATAAAGATAAGTTCCTTAAAGAAGGATATACAAATCAATGCTGATAATCTATCTAAAGGTAACTATAACGAAGCTATCGTTTCTAGTCTGACTTCAACTAAGTATAAATATATAGAAGAGAAATGTAGGTTTGAGTATTTTGAAAGTATAGGGACTGAAGCAGAAACATTAAATATTTGCAGTTGTTTGATTGATGAATATACAAAGTTCAATGATTACTTAGTTGAAAAGATTAACTTACCTTGATTTCTCCTTTATCAGGATACACTCGATAGGATATTAAAAATGTCTGTGATGTGTTGAGGCGAAAACAGCCCTAGAACAAGGGAAGGCTTTGTTCCTGCATTGGTTGATTACAATGCCCAAAGTTTTAAAGCAGTTATTTCGAATGTAAAAGCGTGGAGGAAATTTGATGTTCCACGTAGTAGGTGTATTGCAAGAAAGGAGTATCTAGAATGAAGCTTAAACGTATTTTGATGATAGGCTTGGTATTGGTTTCAGCTTATACAAGTGCTTCCGAATATCGACTGTATGCTTCGGATTATTCAGTTAGAACGAAGAAAGAAAATTTTGCTGCCTATGTCTTGAAAGATAATCCATGTATCACTGTATATGAATTTAAAACAGGGAAATCAGTCCAATATTGTGAATTAGGAAATAAAGAGAAAAAGGCAAACTCTGTGCATGGTGATGTATCATTAACCAACTTACAGCGAGACTATCCTACTGCTTATGTCATGGATTTAAGTATGTGGAGTGGTGACGTAACATTTACAGTAGCGACTCCTTGGTCAGATCTATCATGTATCATCGATGTTCAAACTCAGGCAGTGAGTTGTGAGTAGTCAGAATTAGCTATCGTACTTAAATTAGCGAACTCGCTGTTATCCGAAACCTATGTGTCTGATTTGGTTGATTTTAATAGGATGGAAGAGATGAAAAATATTTATAAGAGCATGTTTTGTTGCTTGGTGGTTTTTTCAAATATAACTCTTGCTAGCAATAAGCTTCCTAATAGTTTGGAAATTAGAGAGTTAAAGCAAAATTATGACAATAGAACTGGTAACACTGGGGAACTTATAGCTTATATCCCAATTAAAAGGCCTTGTTTAAACGTTTTGTCTGGAGAAAAACATAAAGAATTTTGTTTTATCGATTCTACGACTGAAGATTTAAGTAAGAGTGATGGGGCTGGTTTTTTCATTACACTTTCAATTGTTGCGAATGAGAGTGTATCTTTTGAGTACCATACTCTGTGGTACTCAAAAAGGTGTAGTTATTTCACATTCAAAGAAAAACCGACCTGTGATGAGCCTTACACTAATTAATACATTTAACTTAAATTGTTTGGTGCGAGACGATTAAAACGCTTAACGCAAAAGCTCACTTTTTAGTGATATTTAACCTAGTCGTTATTTAGCTTACACACTGTTTTACGGCTTAAAAATCATAGCTCAAGCATTTAGGTTAATTTCTTGAGCTATTGTGGAAATGATTATAAATCTACTCTTACCGTTCTTTTCTGTTGAACATACAAAGTTATCTGCCCAT
>NZ_JBNJOH010000070.1:0-14356 GCF_050113735.1 Vibrio sp. TRT 2004
TAATTTGAAACCCCTCTTTATTTAGAGAAATTTCTAATTGGATTATCATCAACGAGTGCCCACACAGATTGATAGGTTTATATTGTTAAAGAGCTTTGCTTTTTGAGAACACTTTCTCTCGAAGCGGAGGTGAATTCTAGCGAGATAATTTGAAGAGTCAAACACTTTTTCAAATTTATTTTATTAGAAGCTTTTCACCTCGCTGACTATTGCTGAAGCCTTGCGGCGTCTGCCCTGTCAGTGGATGCGCATTATAGGCAGTTCCTTTTTTAAGGCAAGCAAAAAGATGCATTTTTTTCATAAAAAAAGGCCAAGTGGACATTAATTACTCAGACCAACATTTACACCCATTTTACCCTCAGGTTAGCCACGAGTTGTTCACAAATCACTGTGGATAACTAGTCATCTGAATCAAAAAAGTATGAAATCCGTGAGCGTGGATTTAGGTACTCCCTTACTTTATCCGGAAGTTTGTTAGGTAAGATTGCATTAACTATCTTTATTTCTCTTTCAGCTAAGTCAATGATTGGCGCTTGAGTTCTGGGTACAGAGGGATCGTAGATAAGAACATTAGGAAAGAGAATGTTCTTAGAGTTCACAGAGATAACCAAACCGACCATATCATTCGATAGTTGTACAACAGTGCCTGGAGGATAGATCCCCATAAACTTAATCAATAAGCTCAGATTCTCGTTGTTATATAGATGCTTGCAGTTTTTGTAGAGGTATGAGAGCGCAACATAAGGAATTTTTTGGTCAGCGGCGACATTAGTATGACAAAGATTGTCATAGGCATTTGCCACAGCAACAATTTGGGTTAGCTCATCAATCTGATCTTCTTTCAATCCTTCAGGGTAACCGGAACCGTCATTAAGCTCATGATGCTGCGCTATGACTGTCCGAGCACTTTCAGGAAAACTCGCCATATTAGCCGCGATCTCTAACCCATATTTTGTATGCAGTTTTAGATAGTTTTTTTCAGGTTCAGTAAGAGGAGTCGGTTTACGCAATATCGCTGTAGGGACTTTCACTTTCCCCATATCATGGAATAAAGAAGCGAAAGCGACTTCCTTTATTTGATCTGCACTCAGCATTTTTGCTTTGGCGATCATCATCGCGACCACGGAAACATTGAGTGAATGAAAGTAAATGTCTTCAAATTCACTCTTACCATTCATCAAGTGCAGCGTAACGTTGTCATCACTTAGTAGCTTATCAACGATATCATTAACGAGTAGCGTCGCCTCATCAACGGCTTGTTCTGGTCGATTGCGGATCTTATTCATGACCGCTCTCATGCGCGACAACGAGCGCTCAAACTCTTTTTCACAGTTGATGACACGTCGTCGGTAGGCACTAAGTTTTTCAATCCGATCTTGTTTCTCTTTCCAGAGCTTTTGCGCTTCGAGATCGACTTCACTATCAACAGGTTCCTCTACTGAGCTAGATTGACTTGATGAGGGAAGTGGTTGCGTATCACTTTGATTTGGGTTTATGAAGACGTGCTTAATCCCTAAGTGACGAATCATACGAATTTGTTCTTCGTCTTTCACTTTGAAGCTATTGAATAAAAAGGGATGCTCGTTCCATTTAACCGGAAGACGAATATGCAACCCTGGCTGTAGCCTATCTACAGTAATTTTGATGCTCGCCACGATCTATATACAACTTTATTTACTTACTTATTAATGAATAATTTTAGAGTAATGGGAAAACGAAATCATTATCTATGCGCTGGAATGAGAGATATCTTACGTGAAATTCATAGCTTCAATGTATATCAAACTATACAAGGTTGCAGTGTAGCATCCAGCGGACACCAAACTGATCTTCTACTTTACCAAACCGAGCGCCCCAAAATGTGTCTGCCAGAGGCATCATGACGTGACCTCCTTCCGATAACTTGTCAAAGAGCCGACCTTGTTCATCGATGTCTGTCAGAACAACCGACAAAGCAATATTGTTGCCAGAGAGCTCTTTTGCAAATACACCATCAGATAACATCAATTTCATGCCTGATGCTTGAAACTCTGCGTGCATTATCCAATGTGGGTCTGGTCCTTCTATCTCTTGAGGCGCATCTTTAAACAGTTGCTTAGAAACAGTAACGCCTCCGAAGCAGTTCTGATAAAAATCAAGTGCTTCTTGGCAGCGTCCTGCAAAGAATAGATAGGGAGTGAGTTGGTACATTTTCAGCCTCCATCTTGATAATTTAAAGATAGACAACTTTTCCCTAAGCCACAGAAAATTTAAGTAAACCACTCAAGGCATGCGCAACAGAGCGTAAAACACATCGATAGTACGTAAGGCCACTGATTCTGAATGACCATCTGTCTCTTCATTGGAATAAACCAGTACTGACGAACGTGCTTTAGGCGAGAGAAGGGGCAGAAGGCTCATGGAACGACAGTTACAATGTTCATCCCCAAAAACGACGAAAGGCCGCTATAAAAGCGACCTTTCTATGTATGTTACTGGCGGGTGACTTGGCTGGGCAGGCACTTCTGACGCCATGCTGGGTTTGAACTCACAAACTCCAGATACAACAAAGCCCCGACTTGCGTCGAGGCTTTATCGTTTAAATATGGTACCGGTGGGCGGACTTGAACCGCCACGCCCGAAGGCAACGGATTTTGAATCCGTCGTGTATACCAATTTCACCACACCGGCATCTCTGGGCTATTGCCCTTTGATGTTTGGCATTATACGTATGCCAATGAATCGTGCAAGTGCAAAAGACTGAAATAACTATCGTTTGACGATAAAATAGCCACAAATTGATAAGCTGTGCGCAAGCTCTCTTTTCAGATCAAAACTGAAGCTATATTCTTTCGCCTTATTTTGTTTGGGTAAGTAGGTTTTATGTCAACGATTGACACTTTGCCACCAGCAGGCTTGTTTCGCCGCTTAGGGGCTCTTTTTTACGATGGACTTATTATCATTGCCGTAGAAATGATGGCAGCGGGTATTGTTATCGCTATTTTGCATGCATTGATGGCGATGGGCATCTTTAACGTAGGTGGATTTGAAGACGTGAGTGACTTCCTCACTAACCACCCGATTTGGAGTCCGGTTTATACCGCGTATTTGGCCTTCGTATGGATCTATTTCTTTGTTTTCTTCTGGACCAGAGCCGGTCAAACGTTAGGTATGCGTGCATGGAAACTGCACTTGCGTAGCATAGACGGAAAACCTGTTTCAGTCACACAGGCACTAATCCGTATTGGTACTTCGGGTTTTGGTCTCGCTAATTTTACAGTTCCATTAGATCCACAAAAACGAGGATTTCATGATATCTGGGCAAAAACACAAGTTGTGGTGCTGCCGAAAGCAAATTAACGTTTTAAAGATAGTAAAAAGGAAGGCTGTTGCCTTCCTTTTTCATTTCAAACTGTTCAGTCTACTTTGAGCTCTTTAAGCATCGCTTCTGGTAACGCCAACTCATCGTTTTTGTTTACTGAGATACCAGCAGCTAGAATCGCTTCTGCAATCTGTTTCGCCTCATCCAGAGAATGCATCGCCGCAGTACCACACTGATACTCATTGAGTTCAGGGATCTTATTCTGACTTTCAACTTTTAGCACATCTTTCATCGCAGCTAACCACGCGTCGGCAACTTGCTGCTCTTGTGGAGAGCCGATTAGACTCATGTAGAAGCCGGTACGACAACCCATAGGTGAGATATCGATAATCTCGACACTTTCACCGTTAAGATGATTGCGCATAAATCCTGCGTAAAGGTGTTCGAGAGTGTGAATTCCTTTTTCAGATAAGATGTCTTTATTTGGTGCGGTAAAACGCAGGTCGAATACCGTAATGGTGTCACCCTTTGGGGTGGTCATTGTTTTCGCAACACGAACTGCTGGTGCATGCATTCGGGTATGATCAACGGTAAAACTATCTAATAACGGCATTGTCCTTCTCCATTTCTACTTCTCTGGTACTAAAAGAACCAGCTTCTATTGTTTTCTAATTCCTGTCGGCACTGTTTAAGTTGCCAACCATAATCCTTTGCCTGCTGCTCGACTTTTCGAGCCACGCGAATTAGTGACGGTTTCGACTGATAACTTTTCCGTTTATAGCCGCCGCGACCTTCATGATAGGCTAAATATTGGTTGTAAGCATCCCACTTGGAGATGCCGAGTTGTTTCTGAGTTTCACTCGTGTACCAACCTATAAACATGAGTGAATCTGAGAAGTCTGTCCGAGAGCCGCCATGATCGGTCGACTTTTGGAAATCTTCCCAGGCAGGATCCTGCGCCTGAGCGTAACCATAAGCGCTACTGACTCGTCCCCACGGTATAAAACCAAGCAAATAGTCTTTAGGCGGGCGAGCATCATGACGAAAGCTACTCTCTTGTTTGACAATCGCCATTGAAACTTGAATCGGAGTTCCCCACTCCTTTTGCATATCAATAGCGTCGTCATACCAGCCTGGCTTTTCTCGAAAAATCTCGCAAAGGTTCGACTGATCTTTAGGCGGGGATGTCGCACACCCGCCAACTAAGGACACACTAAGGAGGAGTGAAAGCTTCCTTATCACGATGCGACCTTAAGACTTTAAATAAGAGAAGTACTCTTCAAGATACTGCTCGAAACTCAATTCATCAGATGCTTCAACGTCAAGTTGAGCCTGAACAGAACGAACCACTTCACTTTCCATATCCGCTTCACTGTACGTTCTGTAGCTGCGGTTTAAGTGGTCATTGCGATATTGCTTACCCAACTCACATCCAATTTTACCCAACCCGCCAAAGCGCTTAGTATCTTCGAGTAACTTGCCCGATATGGTGTTCTCAGGGTTATCTATCCACGAAAGTAGCTTGTAGCAAACCGCTTGGTATGCTTCACCACCCATCGCCTCATCCATTTTTTCTGCGATCTGGACTAATTCCACAAATACACGTTTTGCCCAGTCTTGTAATGTAAGGACTTCACCCCTACAGCCAATTTGCATTTCGAGACCTGGCTTACGACCTTCGATGATGACTCGATTCCAGTTGTCACGCCAGCACGCTTGTTCACAGTAATCCATGGGCTCAGACTCAGTCAGTGCTGCCCACGTTAAGAACATATCTAAGAATCGTACTTGATCCTCATTGATACCGATTGAGCTGTAAGGATTCACATCTAACGATCTGACCTCAATATACTCTACGCCACCACGAGCCAGCGCTTCTGATGGTTTTTCGCCAGACTTAGCGACTCGTTTTGGTCGAATTGGCGCGTACAGCTCATTTTCAATTTGAAGTACATTGCTATTGAGCTGAAGGTACTCGCCATCCACTTTTACCCCGATCTCAGCAAACTCATTCGAAGGAGTGCGTATCGCGGTATTCAAACCATCTAAATACTCTTCGAGGCTATTAAAACCTATTTTTAGAGAGCTTTGAGCACTGTTGGTATAGCCCAAATCACTCATTCTCAGCGAGGTGGAATACGGCAGATAAAGCGATCCACCAATGCTTTCAAACGGTAATTTGCTGTCTCTGCCCTGTACAAACGACGAACATAACGCTGGCGATGCACCAAAGAAGTAAGGGATTAACCAACCAAAACGGTAATAATTGCGAATCAAACCAAAGTAAGCGTCTGACTTACTCGCCTGACGCTGCTCTTCGTTCTGGTCACCTAACAATTGCTGCCAAAAACTCTCAGGGAAAGAGAAGTTGAAATGCACACCTGAGATAATTTGCATCAAGCTGCCATAGCGACGCTTTAAACCTTCGCGGTAAAGCGTTTTCATTTTCCCAGAGTTAGAAACACCATATTGAGCTAGGTTGATATCATCTTCACTACCGACATAACACGGCATAGAAAGCGGCCACATTTTTTCTTCGCCCAGCTTAGTCTGAGTAAAGTGGTGGATGTCCTCTAACTGTGCAATCAGGGTTGATATGTCATTCGATACCGGCGTAATAAATTCCAGCAATGACTCGGAGAAATCGGTGGTGATCCAGCTATTCGCATAAGCGGAACCGAGTCCTTCAGGATGTGGCGTTGTTGCAAGATGACCATCTTGGTGATAGCGCAGCGTTTCACGCTCCACACCACGTCCAAAACTCTTAAATACTTCTGGGTTTTGTGCAACTCGCTCAAGTCGCGCAGCAAATTCAGTCAAAATGAGGTTCGCTTATATCTAAGGTTTGGTAGTTCTACCAAACTGGCTAAACAAATTCATAAAGGGTGACCCATGTCACCCTCTAGCTATGCACTATGTTATGTGTACTCTAACGGATGATTTCAAGCTCTTCTATCGGAATCTGCAAACTTTCTAATTGTGGCTTCAGGGTTTTGGCATCACCGACGACAATGATTTGGTAATCATCTGGTGTAAACCACTTCTTCGCCAACTCGTCTAAAGTCTGCTTATCTACCGTTTCAACGATCTCATTGCGTTGCTTGAGGTAGTCTTCATCAAGACTGTACGCAAGAATACTACTAAGCAGTCCGGCTTTCTGTGAAGGCGTTTCATACTTTAGTGCATCTTGTTGACCGACCGCTAAGCGTAAAAATTTCATCTCATCATCAGTCATTCCATTCTGACTGTATGCCTTTAACTCTTTTTCAAGCTCAATGATCGATGGAACAGTTGCGTCAGCACGAACCTGTGTTGAGAACACAATCGCACCCACTTCTCGATTCGATGCTAGATAACCGCTAGCGCCATAGGTGTAACCTTTATCTTCACGGAGATTCTGATTGATTCTACTGTTGAAGTTCCCAGCTAAGTTAAAGTTAGCCAATTGGGTTAGGTACACTTCCCCCGTTGCATCAAACGGTAGACCTTGACGCACCACGCGTACCACACTTTGTGGTGCTCCTGGCTTATCCACCAAATAAAGCTTTTTCTGCTGATTTTCCTTAACAAGTTGCGGTCTTAGCAGTGGGGCAACTTCTCCCTGCCAAGAATCAATAAAGGCTAACTGCTGTTTGATCTGTTTCCTATTGATGTCTCCAACAACAACTATTTGTGCTCCCTGCGGAGTGTAATGTTGTTTGTAGAACGCTTTGACGTCATCCAAGGTTAATGCTTCCAGTGACGCTTGCGTACCATCATTGGAGCGCTGATATACCGTCCCGTCAAAAAGTACCTGGCGGGTTGCTTGAGAGGCCAACCAACTTGTTTGTTGGTGCTGGTAGACGATACCTTCTAGCATTTGCTTTTTGATGCGCTCAAAATCTTGCTCACGGAATGCTGGCTTAAACAGTACCTCTTCGACAATTTTAAGTGTCTGAGGTAGGTTTTTCTCTAAACTAGAGACTGAAATACTGGTCGTGTAATTTCCCGCTTCTACGTTAAGCGTACTCCCTAGCTTATCCAACCGCGCCTGTAACTGTTCAAGAGTCGAGTCCAGTGTCGCCTCTTCCATCATAGCCGCAGTTAAGTTCGCCAACCCTTCTTTGCCTTTTTTGACATAACGCTCTCCAGCAGGAAAACTAATTTCTAGCTGTACAGTCGGCGTTTCAGCGCTCACCGTACCCAACAGTTCAGCACCATTGTCAAAATAGAGGCGGTAAAGTTTCGGCATTTGTGCCTTAACACTTTCAGCGACTTGAGGCATCACAGAACGATCAAAGTTGTCCTGTGCACGACGATACGCGAGTTGGTCGTCAGTGACCTTTTGGTATTCAGGCAACGTTCTTTGTGGCGTGCTGAACGTTACAGGCGCAGCAGAAAATTCCGTCTTACCTTTAGGTACCACACTTAAAGCAACTTTAGGGTGACCGTTAACGTAATTTTTATAGGCGTCCATCACCGACTCTGGGGTGACCGCACGAATTTGCGCTAACTGAGTCTGAATTCGGTCTGGGGTATTGAAGAAAGTTTCATTAGAAGCAAGCTGCGATACTTTGCCTCGCACACTTTGCAATGCGAAAACCGACTGAGCCTCAGCCATTCCGGTAATTTGATCTAATCGGTTGTTATCTATCCCTTTTGCTTCAAACTCACCTAGGGTTTGCATCAACTCCTGATACAAAGGTTTCAGAGCGCTGTTTTCCCCCGAAGGTGCCATTGCATAAACGTAAAAATTACAGGCTAACTCTGCGCAATCTTGGAAAGCCCCTGCATCAACGGCTTTCTGAGTTTTAACCAACTTTTGATACAGCAAACTATTCGCACCATTACCCAATACGTTGGCAAGGGCGTTTAAGGAAGCCTGCCCCTCAGCACCATTGTAGGTTGTCGGCCACCCAAGAATGAGCATCGGTTGCTGAATGCGGTCTTCTAACGTGACATAACGATCTTCAGTTAGCTTGGCTGGCTGTTTAGGTGCCTGCTCTACCGCTGGCCCTGATGGAATCGATCCAAAGTACTTACTTACCCACTCTAAGGTTTGATCAACATCGAGATCACCACCAATGGTTAGGACTGCATTGTTGGGGCCATACCATCTCAGGAAAAACGCTTTGAGATCATTAACATCAACACGGTCAAGATCTTCGACATAGCCTATCGTCTGCCAAGAATATGGATGTCCCTCTGGGTACATCGCTTCGCCCATTTTCTCCCACATCAAGCCATACGGACGGTTGTCATAGTTTTGCGCGCGCTCGTTCTTCACTGTATCACGCTGAATTTCAAACTTGTGTTGTGAGACTGCATCAAGCAAAAAACCCATACGGTCAGATTCAAGCCACAACATTTTCTCAAGTTGATTTGAAGGCACCGTTTCAAAATAATTCGTGCGATCCCGATTGGTCGTTCCATTCAGAGAACCACCCGCCTCGGTGATGATCTTAAAATGTTCTTGATCGCCAACATTCTCACTGCCCTGAAACATCATATGTTCAAAGAAATGAGCAAAACCTGACTTGCCTACCTCCTCACGAGCTGAACCTACGTGGTAGGTAACATCAACATGGACAAGTGGATCTGAATGATCCGGAGACAATATCACTGTCAGCCCATTTTCTAACTGATACTTTGAATATGGGATCATTGCCTTACCTGGCTCAGCATCCACTTCTTCAATAAGAGTGACACCTTCAGGTAAGGAGGAAAAGAAAGGTACAGAAGAAAGGTTGCTAGAACTGCAACCATATAGTGCAACAAGAGAAATAGCACCAAGCCAAATCTTTCTCATGACATCCCCTTAGAAAAAACCGAAAAAAACTGCAGCAAGTAGAATGTAACGGAGTGCTTTACCAATCAGTATCAACCAAAAGCAAGGCCAAAAACGCATCCGTAGCCAACCCGCAGCTAAGCACAATGGATCACCAATCACTGGCAACCAGCTAAAAAGAAGCGACCAATAGCCGTATTTATTTAGCCATAATAAGGCTTTATGACCATGTTTTTCGTTCTGAGTTCGGTTTGGTAGCCATAATCCAAGCCAAAAATTCGTTAAACCACCAAGAGTATTACCTAACGTAGCAACGGCAATAATATAAAAGGTCGGGTATTGGTTTAAGCTCAAGGTAGCGATCAGCCCGGCCTCTGAACCTCCAGGCAATAAAGTGGCACTGAGGAAACCACTTAGAAAGAGTACCCACAGTGCCGAGTCTGAAAACCAAAGAGCGAAAGATTCGAATGCGCTGTTAAACGCTTCTAACATTGCATATCAAGCAAGACCTTGCCTCTTGTGTGACCGGTTTCAATCTGTTTATGTGCTTCAGCAACCTGTTCGAATGGGTACACCTGATGAATCTCAGTCTTGACTAAACCAACACTCACCATGTAGAGAAGCGCATCAAGTTGCTCTGGGTTTGGATCAACAAGCATTCCCGTTGCTTCAAAGCCTAGAAGTTTCGCTTTCTCACAAATCAACTCTGCGGAAAGAGTGGGAACCGTTACCACTTTCGCACCATCTTTTAAGCATTTAAGTGCATCAAGAGCGGCATCACCACCAACCAAATCGATAAGCACATCCGCTTCTTCGACTCGCTCGGAAACAGGAGCAAACTGGTAGTTGATCGCATGAGCACCTAGAGTTGCCATATAATCCAAATTCGCTTCGCTACAAGTAGTAAAGACTTCTGCCTTAGCCGCAACGGCAACCTGAATCGCAATGTGACCCACGCCACCCGCACCAGCGAGAATCAGAACACGCTGGCCTTCTTTCACCCCAGCCTTATCCAAGGCCTGTACCGCTGTTTGGCCTGCCAGTGGAAGAGCAGCTGCCGCTTCAAGCGTGATAGAATTTGGCACAAGACTTAACGCGGTTTCGGGTACACAAACAAATTGGCTATAACCGCCCCCTGCGAGAGGGAAACCAATAAAGCCTGCAACATTGTCGCCAACAGCAAAACGCTCGACACCTTCTCCAAGCGTGATAATTTCACCGGAGATATCATAGCCGGGTACCCAAGGCAGGTTATCTTTATTCTGAGAAGCTGCCCAGCCTAAACCTGCCCGCGTTTTTACATCTATAGGATTAACACCAGAGAAATGGACCTTAACCAGTACTTCACCCGCTTTAGGTTCTGGAATTGGTGAAGTTTGAATAACGAGAACGTCTGGATCACCAAATTGTGAGATTGCGATTTGTTTGTTTTCCATTTCTTCATTTCCCTATCGATATAAAAAAGGGATGCGAAAGCATCCCTTTGAATATATACCATTTATTGCTAGCAAGTTAACCACTTACTCTCAATTTGACCAATTACTAACCGTAATTCACGCTTAGCCAACCAAGGCAAGCAAAATACCGGCAGCTACCGCCGAGCCAAGAACACCAGCTACGTTAGGTCCCATTGCGTGCATTAATAAGAAGTTTTGTGAGTTTGCCTCTAAACCTACCTTGTTTACAACACGCGCTGCCATTGGTACAGCAGAAACACCGGCAGCACCGATCAATGGGTTGATATTTTCTTTAGACAGCTTGTTGAGTAATTTCGCCATCAAGACACCACCCGCAGTACCGATACTAAAAGCCACAGCCCCTAACGCCAGAATGCCAAGCGTTTCAACATTAAGAAACTCTTCGGCTTGCAGCTTAGAACCGACGCCTAGCCCCAAGAAGATAGTCACAATATTGATGAGTTCATTTTGTGCAGTCTTAGATAGACGGTCTACAACACCAGCTTCACGCATCAAGTTGCCAAGGCAGAACATACCGACCAGCGGTGTTGCTGATGGTAGGAACAAGATCGTCATTAGCAGAACAGCCAGTGGGAATAGAATCTTCTCACCTTTTCCAACATGGCGAAGTTGAGCCATTTGGATTTTACGCTCTTCCGGTGTCGTCAGCGCCTTCATAATAGGCGGTTGAATGATAGGAACCAATGCCATATAGCTATATGCTGCAACGGCAATCGCACCCAGCAGATCTGGAGAGAGCTGACTTGCTAAGAAAATAGCCGTCGGGCCATCTGCGCCACCAATGATCGCAATCGAAGCAGCATCAGGCATGCTAAATTCCATACCCGGCACATAGTTAAGTAGGATCGCACCAAATAGTGTTGCAAAGATACCAAACTGAGCTGCCGCACCTAACCATAACGTCTTAGGGTTTGCGATAAGAGCACCGAAATCGGTCATCGCGCCAACGCCCATGAAGATAAGTAGTGGGAAAATACCCGACTCTATACCTACATAGTAGACGTAGTAGAGCAATCCGCCCTCTTCCGTAAACCCTGCGTTAGGGATGTTCGCTAAGATGGCACCAAAGCCTATAGGCAAAAGTAGTAGCGGCTCAAAGCCTTTGCGAATGGCCAAAAACAGCAGTGCGCACCCGACCAAGATCATGCAGATCTGGCCAAATTCAAAGTGAGCGATCCCTGTTTCTGACCAAAGAGTCATTAATCCTTCCATGAGACTCCCTTACGCCAGACTAAGTAGTGGAGCACCAACAGTCACAGAATCACCTTCTTTGACATGCAGATCTTGGACGATGCCACCACGGGCAGCACGGATTTCTGTCTCCATCTTCATAGCTTCAAGAATCAATAACACATCACCTTCTGCAACCTGAGCACCGCTCTGAACGTTAACCTTGAAGATGTTGCCCGCTAGTGGAGCAGGTACTGTTTCTGAATTGCCCGCAGGTGCCGCAGGAGCCACAGCTTGAGTATTAGCACCCGATTGAGCAGGAGTTACTGATGTCAGCTGACCTTGTGGACCAACTTCAACATCATAAACCTGTCCATCAACCTTCACGCTGTAAGTTTCAATACCACCTTGAGCTGGTTGAGCCACAACTGGTGTTGGCTCTTCTTTACCCGGTGCTGGTTCAAACGCGTCTGGGTTGTGACGGTTTTTAAGGAATTTAAGTCCGACTTGTGGGAATAATGCATAAGTCAGAACATCATCGACCGTATCTTCTGCTAGCGAAATACCTTCCGCTTTAGCCTTGGCTAAGAGATCATCGGTCAAAGTTTCCATTTCAGCTTCAAGCAAATCAGCAGGACGACAAGTAATCGCTTCACCACCATCAAGCACTTTCGCCTGAAGCTCTGCATTAAGCTCAGCAGGTGCCGCACCGTACTCACCTTTTAGGACACCAGCCGTTTCCTTGGTGATACTCTTGTAACGCTCTCCGGTCAGAACGTTGATCACCGCTTGGGTACCCACGATCTGTGAAGTAGGAGTAACCAGAGGAATGTAGCCAAGATCTTGACGAACACGTGGGATCTCTTCTAACACTTCATCAATACGATCCGCTGCACCTTGCTCTTTGAGCTGGCTTTCCATATTGGTCAGCATGCCACCTGGAACTTGAGCAATAAGGATACGAGAATCGACGCCTTTCAGTTGACCTTCGAACTTGGCGTACTTTTTACGTACTTCGCGGAAATACGCCGCGATTGGTTCGATCTGATCAAGCTTAAGGTTAGTGTCACGTTCAGTGCCCTGAAGCATAGCCACAACTGTTTCAGTTGGCGTATGACCGTAAGTACAGCTCATTGACGAAATAGCCGTATCAAGAATATCGATACCAGCTTCGACAGCTTTCACTGCTGTGGCAGTCGAAAGACCCGTGGTCGCGTGGCAATGTAAAGCAAGCGGCACATCACACGATGCTTTGATACGTGTAATAAGATCTTCCGCTTCGTAGGGTTTCAGAAGTCCCGACATATCCTTGATACAAAGCGAATGGCAACCGAGATCTTCTAGACGCTTAGCAAGGTCTACCCAAGTCTCGGTATTGTGGACCGGACTGGTCGTGTAAGAGAGTGTACCCTGTGCATGAGCACCAACATCAACCGTCGCTTTAACGGCTTTTTCAAAGTTTCGCACGTCGTTCATCGCATCAAAAATGCGGAACACATCCATACCATTGGTATGGGCACGCTCAACAAACTTTTCTACTACATCATCAGCGTAGTGACGGTAACCCAATAAGTTTTGGCCACGCAGTAGCATTTGCATTGGTGTGTTAGGCATTGCTTTCTTTAATGCACGTAAACGCTCCCAAGGGTCTTCGCCCAGGAATCGAATGCACGCATCAAACGTAGCACCGCCCCATGTTTCTAGAGACCAATAACCGACCTTATCGAGCTCTTCCGCGATAGGTAACATATCCTCTAGACGCATACGCGTCGCGAATAGCGACTGATGGGCGTCACGAAGGACCACATCTGTTAAAGCTAGTGGTTTAGACATGCTCATTAACTCCTTTTAATCCTATCAAATGCTATTTAGCCACCGAAGTACGGTACTGATGTACCGCTGCGGAAATTGCCGCAACAACCTTCGGACTCACAGCAGAAGATGGTAATTGAACTTTGTTATTTTGATTTGGTACAGCGATCGGCTCTGGAACTTCTTCTGGCAAAAGTTTAGACATCAACCGAACGAGATAGACAAGAATAGTGAGGAATATAAACACTACAACCATCCCTGTAAGCATCAGGGTTGCAGCGTCTACTAGCAGGCTTCCAATATTATCCATTTTTGCATCCTTTCTTTGTCATCCTGACAACAACATTAGGCCTCTCGAAAATCATCATCATGACGATAGATAAACACTAACGTATACCGGCATGATGCCGGTGCTCTTGTTGCCAGAACATACAGTAAAATCCTGACAAGAGGCTTAGGATTATCTCGATTGGTTAAACTTTGTCAATTTTGTTTAAGAAGCTATTGACGATAAAGCACAGATCTAGGGAATTATTCGTCACACAAATCACATAAATCTGCAATATTTAGCCAAATGAGCATAAATAACTGTGGGTTTTATGACCTTATGACAAAACATCATGTGTTACTGAGATGTGGGTAAAAGAAATGGCAAAATCGCTGTAGAAACAACTAGTTGTAATACTAGTGTTTAAAGAATGTTGCAAAGGTGTTAATAAAAAGCCCTGCTATTTCTAGCAGGGCTTATAATGTGGCGCGTCCTGGAGGATTCGAACCTCCGACCGCCTGGTTCGTAGCCAGGTACTCTATCCAGCTGAGCTAAGGACG
>NZ_JBNJOH010000071.1:0-12769 GCF_050113735.1 Vibrio sp. TRT 2004
CTCCAGTTTTTCAGCGTGTACTAAGTCAGTATGGCACGCGGAGTGTCAGGGAGAGGGAGTCCATATCATTCGTTATGTTTCCGAGTCCCCCACGTTTAGTAGACACTTTACGGAGTTAGTATGGAAAGTGAGTTTAACTGGATATCTTTGCTAGGCCTTCCACAATTAGCGATCTTTATTTCTATCCTCAGCTTTAGTCTGTCATTATTCGTAGCTTTTCGTGACGCTACTCGATTTGCGGTAGTAGCTAGATATCTAGAAAGTTATGAAAACATGTCGGATGCAGTTTATCTGAAAATAGTGAATACAGGTAGGCGTCCAATAACTCTGGACCGCATAGACTTTAAGTTTACTGGTGGGCCAATTCAATCTATAAAGCTTGATACACATACAATGCGTCGAACTGACCCTTTTGATAGATCGATCGCGCAGCCAATCACGTTGTCTGAAAGCCAGTTCTTCGAGTTAACTTTGGACTCAAGAGTCCACGATTTTGGCGATTTTGAATTTTCTAAGCTGGCGGAAGTTAAGGTTCTTATTTCAAGGGGTAGAGGGTCATCTCTAAGAGCTCTTACAAAGTCACTAAAAAGCAAGGGACATAATTTGGTCGCTGGAGCATAAACATAACAAACGTTCAGATACCTTTACTAGTTTTGTATAAATTCAATATATTTATGCACCTTTCTAAGGGCGACTTAATTAACGTAAGTCGCCTTTTTTATCGTCTCATTAGCGCCAAACAACGTCATTTAACGTGCGTATAAGGCTACTTGTCTATTTTTGACTATGCTAAGTGTTGTTTTGTTAGGCGGTTTTCCAAGTCCGCGTGTTGGGAGTTCGAATCTCTCCACCACTGCTGTGATTATTCCGTTAATCGATGGAACTCAGCAGGTTATTGTAGATATAAAAAAACCACTCTATTGAGTGGTTTTTAAAATATCAGCTGTACAGATAATTACTTCAGGATTGCTTCATTGCCGTTTTCACGGATGTGTTTAAGCATGCCTTTAACGCCGCGCGCGCTTGACGCAACTACGTTACCAGATTTCATGTAGTCAGTACCGCCAGCAAAGTCAGTAACGATAGCGCCAGCTTCGCGAGCAATCAATTCACCCGCAGCGATGTCCCATGGCTTTAGGCCAAGCTCAAAGAAACCATCAACGCGGCCAGCTGCTAGGTAACATAGGTCTAGAGCAGCAGAACCAGTGCGACGGAAGTCAGCGCAGTCTACGAATAGAGCAGACATGATCTTTAGGTAAGATTCAGAGTGTTGCTTCTGTTTGTACGGGAAACCAGTTGCCAGAACTGTGCCTTGAAGGTCTTTAAGTTGCTTAACACGGATACGAGCGTTGTTTAGCTGAGCACCAGCACCACGTTGAGCGGTGAATAGTTCGTTTAGCATCGGGTCGTATACACACGCTACTTCTGTTTTGCCTTTAATGCGAACAGCGATAGATACAGAAAAATGAGGTAAACCTTTTACAAAGTTTGTTGTGCCATCCAGTGGGTCGATGATCCATTGAACGTCTTGGTCTTTACCTTCGATGACGCCATTTTCTTCAGCAACGATACTGTGATCAGGGTACGAAGCCTTGATTGTATCGATGATCATAGTTTCCGCTTCTTTGTCTACGTTAGTAACAAAGTCATTCGTGCCTTTTTGAGTAGATTCGATCTTCTCAACATTTTCTAAAGATTTAGCAATATGATTGCCAGCTTTTCGTGCAGCACGAATAGCGATATTAAGCATTGGATGCATACTAATTTCCCAACGGATGTTAAAGAACAGAAAAACGGGCGGCAGTATACCAGATAAATAGCCAAATGGAAGTGGTTAGTTTTTGTACTTTCAGTTTTAATCGCGAAAAGGGTCTGACCATTTTACTCAGGTATATGGTACTATCTTGCGGCTCGAATTTTACTCTTGGAAATCATTAATGCTCAACAACGTAAAAGTTGTCCTCGTTGGGACATCTCACTCTGGCAACATCGGTTCAGCTGCTCGTGCAATGAAGGTTATGGGCTTATCGAATCTGGTTCTCGTTGATCCTCAGTGTCGCGTTGATGAACAGGCTATTGCTTTGGCAGCAGGGGCAGCCGATATTGCACAAAATGCCACAATTGTAGATGACTTAAATGAAGCGGTTGCTGATTGTGCGTTAGTTGTCGGTTCTAGTGCACGTTCGCGCACGTTAGAGTGGCCGATGCTTGAACCTAGAGAATGCGGTGAAAAATTTGTCTCTGAAGGTCAAAACTCACCCGTTGCACTGGTATTTGGTCGCGAACGTACAGGGCTGACAAATGATGAACTTCAAACTTGTCATTATCACGTGTGTATTCCCGCCAACCCTGAATACAGTTCACTCAACTTAGCAATGGCAGTTCAGACGTTAAGCTATGAAATACGTATGGCGTATTTAGAGCGTGAGCAAAGTCAGTTCGCCAAGCAAGAAGAGTTAGAGTACCCAAGACACAAAGAGCTGGAATTGTTTTTTGCACACCTTGAAAAAGTGGCAAAGGATACCCAATTTATCAGTGAAGAACAGCCAGGCAAAGTAATGAATAAACTACGACGTTTGTTCAACCGCGCAAGGCCGGAAGCACAAGAATTGAATATTCTCCGTGGTGTGCTTACCGCGATAGAGAAGCGTATCTCTCAGTAGTCTATAACCACAATATGATCATGGATAAATACTTGAGTAATTTAGTCAATTAAATACTTGACCATTTTACTCAGGTATGAAAGAATTCATACCACATAAACGGTGTGGATATGGTGTTATATGAGACTTACATCTAAAGGAAGATACGCAGTGACAGCCATGTTAGATGTGGCTCTGCACTCACAGCAAAACCCAGTGCCTCTGGCTGATATTTCAGAGCGTCAGGGTATTTCATTATCTTATCTAGAGCAGCTTTTCTCAAAGTTACGTAAAGCTGGTTTAGTTGCGAGTGTGCGTGGACCAGGTGGTGGTTACCGCTTAGGTGAAGATGCACATTCGATTGCGATTGGTACAGTGATCGCAGCAGTGGACGAATCTGTTGATGCTACCAAATGTAATGGTAAGGGAGATTGCCAAGGCGGTTCACGCTGTCTTACCCATACCTTGTGGCGAGATTTAAGTTCACGTATCAGTGACTTCTTAAACAACATCACGTTAGGTGAGTTGATGAAAGACAACGAAGTCATCGAAATTTCAGATCGACAAGATCTCGATCTTGCCGTTAATCATGGGTTTGCTACTAAAAATACAAACACCGCACCCATCGGTGTTAACGTCCGCTCTTAAGCGGTTTGCCTGTTACATTGGAGTAGAGAATGAAACTGCCTATTTATTTAGATTATTCAGCGACCTGTCCTGTTGATCCTCGTGTAGCTGAAAAAATGGTTCAGTACATGACTATGGACGGTACGTTTGGCAACCCAGCATCACGTTCACACCGTTACGGCTGGCAGGCAGAAGAAGCGGTAGATACAGCTCGCGAGCAAGTCGCTGATCTACTAAATGCAGATCCACGTGAAATCGTATTTACTTCGGGCGCTACTGAGTCAGATAACCTTGCTATCAAAGGTGCTGCTCATTTCTATTCGAAGAAAGGCAAGCATGTCATTACTTGTAAGACAGAGCATAAAGCCGTTCTAGATCCATGCCGTCAACTTGAGCGTGAAGGTTTTGAAGTTACTTACCTAGAGCCTGAATCAAACGGCCTTATCGATCTTAAAAAACTAGCAGCAGCAATGCGCGAAGACACGGTTCTTGTTTCTATCATGCATGTAAACAACGAGATTGGTGTGATTCAAGACATCGCATCAATCGGTGAACTATGCCGTGAGCGTAAGATCATTTTCCATGTAGATGCTGCTCAATCTGCGGGTAAGTTACCTATTGATGTGCAAGAGATGAAGGTTGACCTTATCTCTATGTCGGCGCATAAAATCTACGGCCCTAAAGGTATTGGCGCACTATACGTACGCCGTAAGCCTCGCATTCGTTTGGAAGCTCAAATGCACGGCGGTGGTCATGAGCGAGGTTTCCGTTCAGGCACACTTCCTACTCACCAAATCGTTGGTATGGGTGAAGCGTTCCGCATTGCTAAAGAAGACATGCAGAAAGATTTTGACCATGCACTAGCGCTACGTAATCGTCTACTTGATGGCGTTAAAGATCTTGAAGCTGTAACGGTTAACGGTGACTTAGAGCAACGTGTACCGCATAACCTAAATGTGAGTTTCGCATTCGTTGAAGGTGAGTCACTGCTTATGTCGCTAAAAGACCTAGCGGTTTCTTCTGGCAGCGCATGTACATCAGCAAGCCTAGAGCCATCATATGTACTACGTGCTCTTGGCCTGAACGATGAGTTAGCACACAGTTCAGTTCGTTTCTCATTTGGTCGTTTTACGACAGAAGAAGAAATTGACTACGCAATTGAACAGATTCGTACTGCAGTGATTAAACTGCGCGACATGTCTCCTCTATGGGATATGTACAAGGAAGGAATTGACCTAGATACGGTTGAGTGGGCACACCACTAATCGCAGGTTATTCCCAGGAAATAGATAGAGGATTCGAGGTAAATTATCATGGCATACAGCGAAAAAGTAATTGATCACTACGAGAACCCACGTAACGTTGGTTCATTTGACAAAGAAGACCCATCGGTAGGTAGCGGCATGGTTGGTGCTCCTGCGTGTGGCGACGTAATGAAGCTTCAAATCAAAGTAACACCTGAAGGTATTATTGAAGATGCGAAGTTTAAAACATACGGTTGTGGTAGTGCGATTGCATCTAGCTCACTGGTTACTGAGTGGGTTAAAGGTAAGAGCATTGATGAAGCTGCGGCGATTAAAAATGCTGAAATTGCAGAAGAGCTAGAACTTCCACCGGTGAAAGTACACTGCTCAATCCTTGCGGAAGACGCAATTAAAGCAGCGGTAGCTGACTACAAGAAAAAACACCAACAATAAGTAATCGGTATATAATAGGAGGTTCATCCTCCTATTCCATTCGCAATATAGACAAACTAGGGTGCAGTATGGCCATCACAATGACAGAAACCGCGGCGAGTCGCGTTAAAACATTCTTAGAAAATCGAGGCAAAGGCATTGGTTTACGCTTGGGTGTGAAGACGACAGGCTGTTCTGGAATGGCGTATGTACTGGAGTTTGTTGATGAGCTTAACGAAGAAGATTCAGTCTTTGAGCACGACGGCGTAAAAGTGATAATCGATCAAAAAAGCCTAGTGTATTTAGATGGCACTGAATTGGATTACGTTAAAGAAGGCTTGAATGAAGGGTTTGAATTTAATAACCCAAATGCGAAAAGCGAATGCGGTTGTGGTGAAAGCTTCAACGTTTAATTGATAGTCCCTGTGGGCGTTCAGGTCCACAGGGTTATTGCCAAGGACCGAACTCTCCATGAATTACTTTGAATTATTTGGGCTACCAAGTCAGTTTCAACTGGATGGTAGCCTTCTTTCTTCACAGTTCCGTGAACTTCAAAAACAGTTCCATCCCGATAATTTTGCCACGGCTTCAGAACGAGATCGTCTCATGGCGGTACAAAAAGCGGCTGAAATTAACGATGCGTACCAAGTGCTAAAAAAGCCAATCTCACGCGCTGAGTACTTGTTGGCGGAGAATGGTGTTGAGATTCGAGGTGAACAACAAACACTGCAAGATCCTATGTTTCTTATGGAACAAATGGAATTGCGTGAGGAACTTGAAGAGATTTCAGTAAGCTCGGATCCTGAAGAAGCCCTGTTCGACTTTGAATCTAAAGTGAGCAAAATGTTTAAGCAGCAGCTTACAGCTGTAGAGCAGGAGCTTAATGACTCAGACTGGCAGCAAGCGGCTGACCGAGTCCGAAAGTTAAAATTTATTGCCAAACTTCAAAACGAAATAGGACTAGTGGAAGACAAACTCCTCGGCTAGTGAAAAAAAGGACCACCCATGGCACTACTTCAAATTGCAGAACCGGGTCAAAGCTCGGCACCCCATGAGCATAAACTGGCAGCTGGTATCGACTTAGGTACGACTAACTCGCTAGTTGCTTCTGTGCGTAGTGGTGATGCTGCAACATTAAAAGATGAACATGGCCAGAGTATCTTACCTTCGGTAGTGAACTATTCTGGAGATACACCTCAAGTGGGTTATGCAGCTAAAGCGAAAGCAGAAGTGGACCCTGTAAACACTATCATCTCCGTAAAACGCTTACTGGGTCGCTCTCTAGAAGATATTAAAAATCGTTACCCAAGTTCTCCGTACCAGTTTAAAGCGAGTGACAGTGGTTTACCTATCATTCAAACCGCGAGCGGCGACAAAAATCCAATAGAAGTTTCTGCTGACATTCTAAGAACCTTAGGTCAGCGAGCTGAGCAAACATTAGGTGGCGAGCTTGCGGGTGTGGTTATTACTGTTCCAGCCTACTTTGATGATGCTCAGAGAGCGGGTACCAAAGACGCGGCTAAGCTCGCTGGCTTACACGTCCTTCGACTGCTTAACGAACCAACAGCAGCTGCGATCGCTTACGGTCTTGATTCAGGACAAGAAGGTGTTATTGCGGTTTATGACCTTGGTGGTGGTACGTTTGATATCTCGATTCTTCGTTTATCAAAAGGTGTCTTTGAGGTTTTAGCTACGGGTGGTGATTCGGCGTTGGGCGGTGATGATTTTGACCACTTGTTTGCTGACTACCTCATCGAAAAAGCAGGTTTGACGACCCCTTTATCTGCCGAGCACAACCGTATTGTGTTAAACGTAGCGACTCAAGCAAAGATCGATTTCTCTGCACGAGAAAGTGTTGATGTTGAAGTGCTGGGGTGGACTGGGACGGTTAGTCGTCAAGAATTTGAAGCTCTGATTCAGCCGTTAGTTAAGAAAACGCTGATGTCATGCCGTCGTGCATTAAAGGATGCAGAAGTCGATACCGATGATGTTCTGGAAGTGGTGATGGTTGGCGGATCTACTCGCGCATTGCTGGTTCGTGAAATGGTGGGTGAGTTCTTTGGTCGTTCGCCATTGACAAGCATTAACCCTGATGAAGTTGTAGCGATTGGTGCTGGTATTCAAGCGGACATTCTCGCGGGCAACAAACCTGATTCAGAAATGCTATTGCTGGATGTTATTCCACTATCGTTAGGCATTGAAACAATGGGTGGATTGGTTGAGAAAATTGTTCCACGTAATACCACCATTCCTGTTGCACGAGCACAAGAGTTTACGACCTTCAAAGATGGTCAAACTGCTATGAGTGTTCATGTTGTGCAAGGTGAGCGCGAAATGGTCGATGATTGTCGTTCACTTGCACGTTTCTCTTTGAAAGGTATTCCGCCAATGACAGCAGGTGCTGCGCATATTCGTGTTACCTACCAAGTTGATGCAGATGGCTTACTCTCGGTTACCGCCATGGAGAAAAGCACCGGTGTTCAGTCGGAAATCCAAGTGAAACCCTCTTATGGATTGAGTGATGATGAAGTCGCCACCATGCTACGAGACTCAATGACTTATGCGAAAGAAGACATGCAGGCTCGTGCTTTAGCAGAGCAGCGTGTTGAAGCTGACCGCGTGATTGAAGGTTTGATTGTTGCAATGCAGGCGGATGGTGATGAACTCCTTTCTGAGCAAGAACGACAAGTACTGCTTCAAGCGATTGAGTCACTCATTGAGCTGCGAAATAGCGACAGTGCTGATGCAATAGAACAAGGTATCAAAGATACTGACAAGGCGAGCCAAGACTTCGCTTCTCGCCGTATGGATAAATCGATTCGAGCTGCACTGTCAGGTCAATCAGTAGATGATATTTAAGAGATAGAGTTATGCCTAAGATTATCGTATTACCGCATGAAGATTTGTGCCCAGAGGGCGCGGTTTTAGAAGCCAAGACAGGTGAAACGGTCCTTGATGTTGCGCTAAAAAACGGCATCGGTATTGAACATGCGTGTGAAAAATCATGTGCTTGTACTACATGTCATATTGTTATTCGTGAAGGTTTTGACTCTTTAGAAGAGAGTGATGAGCTTGAAGACGACATGCTAGATAAAGCATGGGGTCTTGAGCCTGAGTCGCGCTTAGGTTGTCAGGCAAAAGTCGCTGATGAAGATTTAGTTGTTGAGATTCCTAAATACACACTAAACCACGCATCGGAAGACCATTAATCGTCTCAACCCGACCACCCATCGTAACGCTATAGTAAGGAAGGTAAGTAATGAAATGGACAGATTCTCGCGATATTGCTATTGAGTTATGTGATAAGTTTCCTGATACAGATCCTAAAACCGTTCGTTTTACGGATTTGCACCAGTGGATCATGGAACTTGATGACTTTGATGATGAACCAAACCGTTCGAATGAGAAGATACTGGAAGCTGTGATCCTATGTTGGATGGATGAAATGGATTAACCCTAGCGGTAAACCCCTTTCAGTTAACAAAATTTACTAAAAAAAGCGGACCTTATGGTCCGTTTTTTTATCAATTTCACATTAAAGTGTTAACATCCAGTGGTAAATAGAAGAAGGCGTAGACAACGCCAGTAAAGACAAGGAGAAACCATGTCTAGACAGATGTCAGTATTTCTAAGCCAAGAAGCTGCAGCCCCTCAATGGGGAGCTAACGCGATCGTTTCATTTTCTGAACACGGTGCGACTATCCACCTCGTTGAAGAAGACGATCTTGGCACGATTCAAAAGGCGGCTCGTAAACTTGATGCTCAAGGCGTGACGTCTTTAACTCTCGCTGGTGAAGGTTGGAACTTGGAAAACGTTTGGACGTTTCACCAAGGTTACCGCGGCCCTAAAAAAATTAACCAGCTTGCATGGCAAGAACTTGCACAGGCGGATAAAGTAGAGCTAGAAGCGCGTATCAAAGCGACCGATTTTACGCGTGATATTATCAACAAGACTGCGGAAGAAGTGGCGCCTCGTCAGTTAGCGACTATGGCTGCTGAGTTTATTAAATCTGTTGCTCCAGAAGGTACAGTAACGGCTCGTATCGTAAAAGATAAAGATCTGCTAGCGGAAGGTTGGCAAGGTATTTATGCGGTCGGACGCGGTTCTGAGCGAACCTCTGCAATGCTTCAACTTGACTTTAACCCAACAGGTGATGAAAACGCCCCTGTATTTGCTTGTTTAGTTGGTAAAGGGATTACGTTTGATTCAGGCGGTTATAGTATCAAACCATCGGGTTTTATGACTGCGATGAAAGCGGATATGGGCGGTTCTGGTACCATCACAGGTGCTTTAGGCTTAGCCATCATGCGTGGCCTAAACAAACGTGTAAAACTCATTCTTTGTTGTGCAGAGAACATGATCTCTGGTCGTGCGCTTAAACTTGGCGATATCATCACTTACAAAAACGGTAAGACTGTTGAGATCATGAATACTGATGCTGAAGGTCGCCTTGTGCTGGCGGATGGACTAATCTACGCGAGTGAACAGAACCCACAATTGATCATTGACTGCGCAACCCTAACTGGAGCTGCGAAAAACGCTTTGGGTAATGATTACCATGCGCTAATGAGCTTTGATGACGAACTGTCTCATCAGGCACTCACAGCCGCTCGTGAAGAGAACGAAGGTTTATGGCCACTGCCGCTTGCAGAGTTTCACCGAAGCATGTTGCCATCTAACTTTGCTGACCTGTCAAACATCTGTAGTGGAGACTACTCACCAGGTGCTAGCACAGCGGCGGCATTCCTGTCTTATTTTGTGCAAGATTACAAGAAAGGCTGGTTACATTTCGACTGCGCTGCAACGTATCGTAAAGCGGCAACAGATAAGTGGGCCGCAGGTGCAACAGGCGTAGGCGTACGTAGTTTGGCTGCTTTGCTCATGCAGCAAGCGAGCAAATAACATTAAGAGGCCGCAGAGCCTCTTCTATTAAAACAAAGATAAAACGAAAGGATACCTTATGGCTCTTGAAAGAACTTTTTCTATCGTTAAGCCCGATGCAGTAGAACGCAATCTCATTGGTGAAATTTATCACCGCATTGAAAAAGCAGGTCTACAGATCATTGCAGCTAAAATGGTTCGTCTAACTGAAGAGCAGGCGAGTGGCTTTTATGCAGAACATGAAGGCAAAGCGTTTTTCCCTGCACTGAAAGAATTTATGACTTCTGGACCAATCATGGTTCAAGTACTTGAAGGCGAAAATGCGATTGCACGCTACCGTGAACTTATGGGTAAAACTAACCCAGAAGAAGCAGCATGTGGCACCATTCGTGCTGATTACGCTGTCAGCATGCGCTATAATTCTGTTCACGGTTCAGATAGTCCGGAATCAGCAGCTCGCGAAATCGAGTTCTTCTTCCCAGAGTCGGAGATTTGTCCTCGCTAAGCTAAGGACAATAGCAAAATATGAGGTGCTGCTTGTTACCGAATGAGCAGCATTTTTATTCTGAGAAAGCTTAATCAATACCAGCAAATTTACCATTTAGTTGGTGAATTAACTGCTAATATTGGTGAGACAAGTTTTTTTTACATACAGCGCACGCAAGGGTATCAGTCTTGACAGATTGTGATATACTCTGCGCGCAATTTATACCTTATTAACAGAGTAAGACAATGGCAGATTTATCGAAATACAGAAACATTGGTATTTTCGCGCACGTTGATGCGGGTAAAACTACCACCACTGAGCGTATCCTGAAGCTTACTGGTAAAATCCACAAAACTGGTGAAGTACATGACGGTGAGTCTACTACTGACTTCATGGAGCAAGAAGCTGAGCGTGGTATCACAATCCAGTCAGCAGCTGTAACGTGTGAGTGGAAAAACCACCGTCTAAACGTTATCGATACTCCGGGACACGTTGACTTTACAGTTGAAGTATACCGTTCACTTAAAGTACTAGATGGTGGTATCGGTGTATTCTGTGGTTCTGGCGGTGTTGAGCCTCAGTCAGAAACTAACTGGCGTTACGCTAACGAATCTGAAGTATCACGTATCATTTTCGTAAACAAACTTGACCGTATGGGTGCAGACTTCTTCAACGTTGTTGAGCAAGTTAAGAAAGTACTAGGTGCTAACCCACTAGTTATGACTCTGCCAATCGGTCGTGAAGATGATTTCGTTGGTGTTGTAGACATTCTAACTCGTAAAGCGTACGTTTGGGACGAAACTGGTCTTCCAGAAAACTACGAAGTTCTAGATGTTCCAGCAGACATGGTTGACGATGTAGAACAATACCGTGAAGAAATGATTGAAACTGCTGTTGAGCAAGATGACGAGCTAATGGAAGCTTACATGGAAGGCGAAGAGCCAACTATCGAGCAAATCAAAGCTTGTATCCGTAAAGGTACTCGTGACCTAGCGTTCTTCCCAACATTCTGTGGTTCTGCATTTAAGAACAAAGGTATGCAACTTGTTCTTGACGCTGTAGTAGATTACCTACCAAGCCCAACAGAAGTTGAACCTCAAGATCTAACTGATCCTGAAACAGGTGAACCAACTGGCGAAAAAGCAATCGTTGATGCTGATCAGCCACTAAAAGCGCTAGCATTCAAGATCATGGATGACCGTTTTGGTGCACTAACATTTATTCGTATCTACTCTGGCCGCATGAAGAAGGGTGACACTATCCTTAACGCTGCGACAGGTAAGACTGAGCGTATCGGCCGTATGGTTGAGATGCAAGCGAATGACCGCACAGAGATCACTGAAGCTCAAGCTGGTGACATCATCGCTGTTGTAGGTATGAAGAACGTTCAAACAGGTCACACTCTATGTGATCCTAAGCACGAATGTACTCTAGAACCAATGATCTTCCCAGAGCCAGTAATCTCTATCGCTGTTTCTCCGAAAGACAAAGGCTCTACAGAGAAGATGGGTATCGCGATTGGTAAGATGGTTGCAGAAGATCCATCATTCCAAGTTGAGACTGACGAAGATTCAGGCGAAACTATCCTTAAAGGTATGGGTGAACTTCACCTAGACATTAAGGTAGACATCCTTAAGCGTACTTACGGCGTTGAGCTAGAAGTAGGTGCTCCACAGGTAGCTTACCGTGAAACTATCACTCAAGCAGTTGAAGATAGCTACACGCACAAGAAGCAGTCTGGTGGTTCTGGTCAGTTCGGTAAGATCGATTACCGCATCAAACCAGGTGAGCCAAACTCTGGCTTCACGTTCAAGTCAACTGTTGTAGGTGGTAACGTTCCTAAGGAATTCTGGCCTGCAGTAGAGAAAGGCTTCGAAGGCATGATGCAAACTGGTGTTCTAGCTGGCTTCCCTACGCTAGACGTTGAAGTTGAGCTATTCGACGGTGGCTTCCACGCAGTTGACTCATCTGCAATCGCATTTGAAATCGCAGCGAAAGGCGCATTCCGTCAATCAATGCCTAAAGCAGGTGCACAGCTTCTTGAGCCAATCATGAACGTTGACGTATTTACTCCAGATGACCACGTTGGTGATGTTATCGGTGACCTTAACCGTCGTCGTGGTATGATCAAAGACCAACAAGCTGGTGCTACTGGCGTTCGTATCAAAGCTGACGTTCCTCTATCAGAAATGTTCGGCTACATCGGTACGCTACGTACAATGACTTCTGGTCGTGGTCAGTTCTCTATGGAGTTCGCACGTTACGCAGCTTGTCCATCAAACGTTGCTGAGCAAGTAATCGCAGAAGTTAAAGAGCGTAACGCTAAGAAGTAATTCTTATTGTTAGCTAAATAACTTTAAAGCCCCAGTCGTAAGACTGGGGCTAATTATATGGTCCGCCTCACTCTCAAGCCCTACGCTTAGAGTAGGCTATCAGAACGAGGTGAACCATATGT
>NZ_JBNJOH010000072.1:0-10973 GCF_050113735.1 Vibrio sp. TRT 2004
ATGGGTAGAACTACAGGCAAAGCCTCACTGAATGATAACCACCTACTGAAGTAGGTGGTTTAGGGCTGAAAATAAAAGCCGAGGCAAATGCCTCGGTTTTTTTAATTCATCTAGAGCGACTAGTCGCCTGCAAACATATAACCTTCGCCATGAACCGTCACAAAGATCTGAGGGTTCTTTGGATCGAATTCCATTTTCGCTCGCATACGTCTTATCAGCACATCAATGGTACGATCGTTCGGTGCGTCGACACGGTGGCTAATCATGTTGAGAATACGCTCACGGCTCAATACCTGATTAGGGTATGAAGAGAGTGCAACCAGCAATTCATACTCAGCTTTAGTGAGTTTTACTGGCTCTCCATTGCGACTTAATGCACGTCGTTGAACATCAAATGTCCATTCACCAAAACGTACTACATTGTCGTCTTGCTGCGCTGCGTCTAGTGTTGCAGATGCGTTGCGGGCAGAAGAGATACGCCACAATAAGTTTTTAACTCGAACCAAAAGTTCGCGTAACTCAAACGGTTTGGTGACGTAATCATCTGCGCCCATTTCTAGGCCAACAATTTTATCGATGCTATCCGTGCGTCCTGTTACCAGGATAATTCCAATGTCAGATTGACTGCGAAGTTCGCGCGTTAGCATTAATCCATCTTCACCAGGAAGATTAATATCTAACATCACCAAATCAATCGCATTGTTTTGTAGCGTATGACGCATCTGCTCGCCGCTTTCAGCCTCACTCACGTTATAACCTTCGTTCTTAAAGTAACCAACGAGTTTGCTACGCGTGACTGCGTCATCTTCTACAACTAGTACATGATAGCTCATCTACACCACTTAATTTACATTGGGAATTGCTCTAAAATTGTATTCTATTCATAAATAGTAACATTTCTAGTAATTATCACTTTAAAACTAAGAAAGATGATTTTTTCTTGATTCAAGACAAAAGTCACCCACTCATTAACATTCATTCATAATTGATGGTAACTTATCACACAAGCCGTTATCCCTATTCATTTTTATTGGTTAAACTAGTAGATAGTTATTTTAGGAGTTGAACCTAATGCAAGAAATTAAAGCATTTAATGAGAAACGTGCCGAGATTTACTGGTGGCTATCAAGCCTGTTTGCCAATGAGCTTACTGAGGAAAATATCGCGCAGTATCATTCCGCTGAAATCCGCGCGTTTTTGACTGGTTTGGGTGAAAATGCCGCTTTAAAACCTGCAATTGACCGTGTCACTGATGCGCTCAATCGCTTGATGGATCGTGAAGATGCTCAATTGGAACTCGCCGCAGATTTCTGTGATCTATTTTTAAAGTCAGATAGAGACTCTGCCCTTCCTTATGCCTCTATGTACATTGGTCAATCGGGATTACTCAACGACACGCCAGCTAAAGAGATGGAAGAGATCATGGCGAAACATGGGGTTGCAGTTGAAAAAGATCTAAACGAGCCAGCCGACCATCTTGCAATCGAACTCGACTTTCTTGGCAATCTTATTATTCGCTCAAATGAGTTGGAACAAGAACGTCATTTAGAAGATGCGTTAAAAGAGCAAGAAGCGTTTATTCAGCAACACCTATTGAGCTGGGTTCCGAAATTTTCAGCCAAGTGTCAGACACTCGATGACTTCGGCTTTTACTCTGCAATCGCCAGCCTTACTAGCGCTTTCTTAGAGCTAGATTGCAGCTATCTTGCAGGCGAGTAAAAAAACGCACATTGTGAGCTCAAACCTACAACTTTGACGTTTTTTGTTTGCTCTCTGAGAGTTTGCGGTCTAGAATCGTGACCGCAAACGATAAAAATGAACGATTCAAATACAAACCGCTAAATAAGGGCGGTTTTTGTGTTTCTGATACTTTCTGCCAGACTATTTTATTCTACACTCGAATATATTTGCTTGGCAGTCATCGACAGGACAAAACCTTATGGCCACTATTAAAGATGTTGCTCGCCTAGCCGGTGTTTCAACAACCACTGTGTCTCACGTAATTAATAAAACACGCTTTGTTGCTGAAGCTACTCAAGAAAAAGTAATGGAAGCGGTGAACGAGTTAAACTATGCGCCAAGTGCTGTTGCGCGTAGCTTGAAATGTAACACGACTCGTACAATCGGTATGTTGGTCACCCAATCAACAAACCTATTCTTTTCAGAAGTGATTGATGGCGTAGAAAGCTACTGCTACCGTCAAGGCTACACGCTTATCTTGTGTAATACTGGGGGCATCTACGAGAAACAACGCGACTACATCCGCATGTTGGCAGAGAAGCGCGTAGACGGCATCTTAGTCATGTGTTCAGACCTTACTGAAGAGCTGAGCGAAATGCTCGATCGCCATAAAGATATCCCTAAAGTCGTTATGGACTGGGGTCCTGAAAGCTCGCAAGCGGACAAGATCATTGATAACTCAGAAGAAGGCGGCTACCTAGCAACAAAATATCTGATCGAACGTGGTCATAAAGATATTGCCTGTCTAAGTGGTCACTTTGAAAAAGCCGCCTGTCAGGAGCGTATTCGCGGTTTCAAACGCGCGATGAGTGAGGCAGAACTTTCGGTGAATGAAGATTGGATTCTTGAAGGCAACTTCGAGTGTGATACCGCCGTACTCGCCGCAGACAAAATTGCAGCGATGGATAACAAGCCAAGTGCTGTGTTTTGTTTCAATGACACAATGGCATTGGGGTTGATGAGCCGTCTACAGCAAAAAGGCATTCGAATTCCTGAAGATATGTCAGTCATCGGCTATGACAATATTGAGCTGGCTGAGTACTTCTCTCCACCACTAACGACTGTCCACCAACCAAAACGTCGTGTTGGTAAAAACGCATTCGAAATCTTGCTTGAGCGGATCAAAGATAAAGAGCATGAGAAGCGTATTTTTGAAATGCACCCTGAGATTGTTGAACGAAATACCGTCCTTGATTTGAACAAATAGTTCAAATCGTTCGCTTAGCCGGTAGCACATTATTGGCTAAGCGGATAATTCACCTCTTTTTATTGAACCAAGATCACACTTATTCCATTTCGGCGTGATGTCCTACGCATATTTTATTTATGCTCTAAATGTTCGAACAATGCCACGAACAGGGCAAACCACTCCGAAAGGGTGGGACGCAAAGCCTCCGGCCTTAAACATGATATGTCTGGTAGCGGGGTTGCCGATGGTAAATATGCACTTGTCATACACGAATTACTAACGGTTGTATGACGCCTTACTTACAAAGTACCTGCATTATTTTGCTAATCTCTCGGACCTGAACTGGTGGCGTATAACTATACACCGAGAATAAACAGCATGGATAAACCAATACTAAAAGACTCAATGCGATTATTTGAGCAACTTGGCTACATCAAGTCTCGTTCAATGTTTGGTGGCTTTGGCATTTTTGCTGATGACACGATGTTCGCACTCGTGGTCAACGATAAACTTCACGTTCGTGCAGACGCAGAACTGGCTAAACAATTTAAATCTCAAGGACTCGAGCCTTACGTTTATAAAAAACGCGGATTTCCCGTTGTAACGAAATACTACGCCTTGTGTCATGACTGGAGTTCAGATACCAATAAAACCTTAGAACTCGCCAAGCTTGCACTTGATGCGGCAAACAACGAGAAGAAAACTCAATCGCAAGCGAAACCAAGTCGCCTCAAAGATTTACCGAACTTACGATTAGCTACTGAGCGTATGCTCAAGAAAGCAGGTATCGAAAGTGTCGAAAACCTTGAAGAAACCGGCTCAGTTAACGCATTCAAAGCCATTCAGTCTACTCACTCTTCTGACGTTAACATCGAGCTACTTTGGGCATTAGAAGGTGCGATCAATGGCACTCACTGGTCCGTCATTCCTCAAAATCGACGCCAAGAGCTGCTCAACGAGCTTAGCCATCACTAACAGATAAGTTATCGAATCAATAAAGAGTCAGCCTTAGTGCTGACTTTTTTCTTATTTGTGAAATTTACTGCTTGCTTTCCCTTTCTAGTCTATTAACACTTTAATTTCGCTAGCTTTGATGTTTGATGGAGATGTTGTATGAGTAAAAAACTGATTTTGGGCGTTGTGTTCATCCTTGTTGTTGTATTGCTAGCCCTTAATTTTGGACAGTATCTCACTCTGGAAAACGCTAAAGCTCAGCAAGCCGAGCTCGCTCTATTTATCGCAGATAACTTCGTTGTCGCGGCCGCTAGCTATTTCTTGGCCTATGTCACCATCACCGCCTTTTCTGTTCCGGGTGCTGCTGTGGTCACACTATTGGGAGCTGCCCTATTCGGTTTTTGGACAAGCTTAGTCCTTGTCTCTTTTGCCAGTACCATTGGCGCAACTCTGGCTTTTTTAAGCAGCCGCTATCTTCTTAGAGACTGGGTTCAAACGAAGTTTGGTGACAAGTTGTCAGCAATCAACCAAGGCGTTGAACGTGACGGATCATTTTATCTATTCTCGTTACGTCTAATTCCCGTTTTTCCGTTCTTTTTGATCAACCTATTGATGGGGCTAACACCGATTACGACTTTACGATTCTACTTGGTGAGCCAGTTAGGTATGTTGCCAGGCACAGCGGTATACCTCAACGCGGGTACCCAGTTGGCGCAGATTGAACACTTATCCGGTATCGTTTCTCCAAGTGTGTTGGCTTCCTTTGCCTTATTAGGTCTTTTCCCTGTTGTCGCTAAGTGGATAATGGCCAAACTCAAATCGACGCCTTCAGCATCAAACGGAAACGTGTAATGCGTCTCTACTCAGCGACAACACCACCTGAAGCACATATCGTTTGTGAGTTATTGAAATCACAGCAAATCCTTTGTGAGGTGCGGGGCGAAGGTTTATTCGGTTTACAGGGAGAGCTCCCTTTTGGTGAGAACAGTGAACCGTATATTTGGCTATTCGATGTTCAACAACTCGCTCAAGCACAAGCAATCATTGCCGATTTTAAGCGTGCTGAAAGAGGAGTAAGCTGGCGGTGTAGTGAGTGTAGTGAACAAAACGAAGCTCAATTCGGTTTGTGCTGGAAGTGCGGCGCCTGTATGCCCTAACTCTATTTAGCTTCGATTTGCTGCTGAATAAAGGCTATCGAGTGTTGGTTAAATTCATCAGGCCTTTCAACATTACAGACATGACCACAATCAGCGATTTCAAGTAATTGGCTTTTACGGTGAGCGGCAACCATCTCTTTGACCGGTTGAATGAACATGTAATCGCGCTCGCCCATCAAGTATAGCGTTGGGATGGGTAACTCACGATCCTTGAAGTATCGCATCAACGGATTAACTTCAGCGGTAAGAATAAACCAACGCTTGAACTCTTTTTGGCATAACTTTTTGGCTTCACGGATAAATAAGTGACGTGATTCTTTTTGCGTACGTTGAGGCATCACGATATAGGCAAAAAGGCTGTATAACCACATGTAAGGAACAATGTGCTTACAAAGGTTACCTAGTTTGACCAACACTTGAGAGCGTGTATTAAGACGCGTTACAGCGCCTCCCAGCACCATTGACTTCACTCTGTCCGTCGATAACTCTGCGATATTACGGACAATAATGGTACCCAACGACATACCCACAAAATGGGCTGAACGAATCTTTAGGTGATCAAGTACCTTGAGAATATCCATGGTCACGGCTTTGAAGGTATAGCGGTTTGCAATCAGCTCTTTGAGCAACTGATTCGATTTGCCATGACCGCGAAGATCAATCAACAATAGATTGAAATGCTCCCTGTACGCTTTGATTTGTTTAAACCAAATCGATGAACTTCCCCCAGCACCATGCACAAAGACAACCCACTCGTCACTAGTAGGGTGGGCAAACGTTTTGTGGAATAACAGGGTATCGCTCATATCAGACAAGGGCCACTTAGGTTCAAAATCTTGGCTTAGGAGATTACCATAATCCTAGAAGGATTTAAGTCCGACAACTCCATTTATCCGTCATTCTCTGGTCAAAAATGTAAATATCATTGAAAAAGGCGTCGAAATGACGCCTTTAGACAGGTTAAGCGTGAAGGGCCGACCGATACAGGTTGATATACTCTTCAGCCGCTTTAGACCAACAGAAGTTTTGTTCCATCGCATACAATTGAACGCGTTTAACTTCATTTGGTTGTTGGGCATATAGCAAGAGTGAACGCTGTAGAACGTTTAATAACTCACTCGGCTCAGGTTGTTGAAAAACAAAACCAGTCGCCGTATTGGGTCCTTCGTCGTAATCATTGACACTATCACGCAATCCCCCGACGCCACGGACAATGGGTAACGTGCCATAAGCCATACTATAAATTTGATTCAACCCACACGGTTCAAATTCAGAAGGCATGATAAAGAAGTCAGAGCCCGCCTCGACCAAATGAGCAAGGTCATTATCGTAGGCCTCGACAAAGACGAATTTATCGCTGTGTAACGCTTCAATCTCTTTTAGCTGCGCCGCCAAGACAGGGTCTCCAGTACCAACGATGACCACCTGAACTTGATGCTTCAAGAAAGCATCCAGAATCGGGATTAGATAGTGGATACCTTTCTGGTGCGTTAGGCGACAAACCATGCCATATACAGCGACATCACACGCTTCTAAACCCACACGTTGCTGAAGCTCTTTCTTACACGCTTTCTTCCCTCGTACCATGCTTTGTCGCGTTGCTTTGTAGTTCACAGGCAAAGAAGGATCGGTTTGAGGGTTCCATGCCGAGTAGTCACAACCATTGAGTATCCCGACTAAATCCTCAGCTCTGTGCTGAAATTCCGCCGCCATACCATGGCTACCTAGCTCAGTTTTTAGTTCCTGTGCATAAGTAGGACTCACGGCATTAATCTTATCCGCACACATAACGCCCGCTTTTAGCATGGTTACATGGGTGTCACTCACAGCCGCATCACCAGCGTAGCGTGTGTGCATCTCTGGTAGATTCTGTAACTCATCATAGCTAAACACCCCTTTAAATACGGCGTTATGCACCGAGAGTACACTTTTCGTCGATGAAAAAAACGTATCCGCTCCGTAGCGGTGTTTCAGTAAGTAGGGAACAAACCCAGTATGCCAGTCATTGGCGTGAACGATATCTGGTTGAAAGCCAAGTTTCGGTAGCATATCGAGGCACGCGGCACTAAAGAAAGCAAACCTTTCACCGTTGTCTTGATACGCTTGGTTGTTCTCCGCGTACATTTCCGAGCGGTTGAAGTACTCGTCGCAATCAATCGCGTAGACAGGTACTCCCACGATTTCGAGTTGTTTAACTCGATACGGTGTGTGCGGCCAATATTCAAGCTGTGTGTCCAGTAAAACTGGAGCTTGTTCAATGCCCGCTACTTTCTGGTATGCGGGTAGAGTGATACGAACATCTTGCTGTAATGTGAGCAATGCTTCAGGCAGCGCCTTGGCAACATCTGCCAAGCCACCGCTTTTGATTAACCCTTCAACTTCCGATGCTACAAATAGAATGGATAGATTCTTAGTAGCCAATACGTGCTCCTTTTGGAATGACAACGATACCCTCTTCCGATACATGGTAGTGTTTCTTATCTTCCGATAGGTTTACACCAATTTGGGTACCCGGTGCAATATCCGCATCCTTATCGACGATCACGCGGCGCAGTACACAGCCCTCACCGACCTTAACATCACCCAGTAGGATACTTTCGCTAATGTCACACGCAGAGGCGATGTTGCTGCGGAAGCCGAGTACCGATTTTTCAATTCTCGAACCGCGAACATAGCTACCGCTGCACACAAGACTATCGATAATTTGTACTCGACCATTGTCAGAGTCAGTAAACGTTGCCGGTGGTAACGGTGGATAATAGGTGTGGAGAGGCCATTTACGGTTATACAGCGAGAAAGGCGCGTCTTTCGCGAGCAGATCCATATGAGCCTGCCAATATGCGTCAATCGTACCGACATCACGCCAATACACTTCTTCTTTCTCGCCAGTAATGCGGTTGGTGCTGAAGTCATACACGAACACATCGCCGCAAGGGAACATCTTTGGAATGATATCCTTGCCGAAGTCATGAGTTGAGTCTGGGTTATCTGCATCTTCAATCAGCTCAGCAAAAAGCGTCTGTGCTTCAAATACATAGTTACCCATAGATACTAACGCGTATTCTGGATCGCCAGGGATAGATTGCGGGTACGCTGGTTTCTCTTCAAAACCTACCATTCGCCCTTCAGCATCGACTTCAATGACACCAAATTGAGACGCTTCACTTAAAGGCATACGTAAAGCAGAAACGGTAAGCGAAGCTTGTTTTTCTTTGTGGTAATCAAGCATTTGCTTGATATCCATCTTGTAGATGTGGTCTGAACCAAAAATACAAACTTGATCCGGTTCAGACAACTCCATAAAGCCGAGGTTTTGGTAGATAGCATCCGCCGTACCTTCGTACCAACGCTTCCCGGTACGCATCTGTGCTGGAATAGGGTCAATAAAACGGTCGGTAATACCGTTGATATTCCAACCTTTCTTTAGGTGGTGAAACAAAGATTGAGATTTGAACTGTGTTAACACGTAGATACGCATTAGGTCAGCATTAACAAAGTTATTTAGTGCAAAGTCGATAAGACGGTAGCTACCGCCAAAAGGCACCGAGGGTTTACTGCGAGACTCCGTCAGTGGGCGCAGGCGCGAGCCTTCTCCACCAGCAAGGATCATTCCCAAAACACCAGCCATTTAATTCTCTCCATTTTATTTATTGTGTAATGAGCCTTTATTTAGGGGGGCTCATCTAATTCCTTTAGCCCACTCCAGTTCCTCGTAGGAATGGGCACAACAATCGCTGCCGCGCAAGACTCTAAGCCTAGTTCTTGGCGTAAAAGGATTATTATAAGTTATCGTATTTCAGCAAGATTACAATTTAAAACATGCCGTCCTTTGGAGCTCACAATTGTTGCTTTGCAGCGCTCTGCGATAGCTCACACTATCTCGCCACAAGCTCACAAACAAACAACAAATTAACTACATTAACGTGACTTCGCTCGAATAGCTTAGGTGAATGTAATCAGGGTATTACCTAGGGTTGAAACCCACGTAAATCAAGCCGTTTGCCTTTCACTTGACACCGTATGAATGTGAATCGTCGATTGGTTGGACTGTGCCAGAAACAATGAACTGTCTGCCAACGCGAGAGCCTGTTGCAAACTCATCTGAGGTTGAATAAGTGCTCCACCAATAGAAAGTCTGATCAAATGGTGGGAATGAATGGTGTCACTATCTTGATGTGAATCGACATACTGCTTAATGCGCTCGGCGATGCATTCTAACGTCCTAGTTTGACCACATCTAACCAACACCAAAAACTCATCTTCCGCCCATCTTGCCGCCACATCGTACTCCCGAATCGCTCGTTGCAAGCCTCGAGCCACCAACTGCAAAGCATTTTGGTATTGATGACTCTCTTCTTCGGAGTCAGATTGCACCTTAATTCCAGCGTCAATCCACAACAAACCAAACTGATACTGTTCACGAGAAGAGCGCGCTAACTCAGCACTGAGTTCTTTTTCCAGACCTCTACGGTTATGTATCTGGGTCAAAACATCAAATGTTGACAGCTCATCCAGTATCGCCGTTCTAGACGCGACCAGATTATCTAATCCCTTGCGACTATTTTGTAGCTCATGCTCAAGCACATCTAAGCACTGTTCAAGATTAAGTGAAGCGCCATCTTGGCCAGTCGAGTTGTCTTGCACAAGTCGATAAATGCGCTGATTCCAATATTCTCGAGGGACTAACCAGTGCTTGACTAGCCAACCAAAGAGAAGAATTGCGACGATTAAGGTTACAGCAAGCAGTGGGAAATAGAGTTGGGTATTGACCCATGTCGGCACTATCGCATCAATACTGACAAAGGTCACTTCATACCACCCTAGAGACTCGATGTAATAAATCGCAACAGCGGCTCGCCCACCACCTTGGTTAACCATCAGCACTTGCGCTTCTTGACCTTTCTTCTGCAACTTCATCAGTTTTTCGAGCGCTTGATAATCTTTATCATTGCTAATTACACTGCTGAGCAGGGGTTTCCTTGAACGGCTATTACGCAGTGGGTATTGAACAGAATCGACGCCTAGGAACAGTTGGATCCTCATCTGTTCATCAATAAAATAGGTTTCTATCCCTGTGGGTTGTGAGTTATGAAACGGCTCGATCAGTTCCGTGAAATCGATACCAGTGCCGAGAATACCTAAAAACTGACCGTTCTTTTCTATGGTCTGATTAATCCAGATCTTGGTTAATCCCAGATGTACATCATGAGCGATATTGACGGAGAGATCGATTCCGCTCGACTTCTGCTCGAAAAACCATTTATCGGTAATCGCATCTGGATCCAGATAGTGGCGAAAGAAAGTTCCTTGGCGGATGCTATTTACATCGTTGTAGTGATAAGACAGGTTCTGATCTAAGGCGACGAAGAAATTTTTGGACGCCAGCCGCCAACGAAATTGTTCAAGTGTATCTTCTGCAACGGCTAGGTAGACTGAATCTTCGCTGTTTTGCGCCCATGAAGTGATATTGGGGTGAGTAGCCAACTGTTTTACGATCTCGGACTGAGCCGTTATAGGCTTTAACACTTCGGCGTCATGTTTGGCAGAGACTTGAGCAAACTCCCATAGCAATCCCTCAATCACGCTATCTAGCACTCGTTTTGAGATACTAAAAGCGGCTATCACCAAAACCAAGCTACCTGCGATAATGATACTTAGAAGCCTTAATCTCTGTCTCATGGCACCCTTCCCGTTATTCTTCTAAATCAATAGAAGCTAGAGATCATAATGTCAAAAGACAGACTGAGAATCACAATATATTAACAACCAATAGGTGAATAATTGTATATTGATCTCATAAATATGAAAACAGACAAGCGTTCGTCTAAAAGAAAAGGCAGCCATTATCGGCTAATTCCGATCAGTTAAGAGATAAATGATCGGTTGAACGATCCTGCAGATGGCTTATAAAGGCTCTAAGTTTCTATAACTTT
>NZ_JBNJOH010000073.1:0-10750 GCF_050113735.1 Vibrio sp. TRT 2004
CGCTTCTCGCTTCTCGCTTCTCGCTTCTCGCTTCTCGCTTCTCGCTTCTCGCTTCTCGCTTCTCGCTTCTCGCTTCTATTCTTCCCCAACCACCACTCTATTATCCGGGTCCGCCAGCTCACTACCACAATGTTTACAGTGAAGGGCATCTGAATCATGACCGGAACGATTACAGTTAGGACATTTGACTAATTGCTTATGGGCGTTCATCTCACTGCTCAGTTCTGCGGTGATGATCCCGGTTGGAACCGCTAAGATAGAGTAACCCAGTAGCATGGTTAACGAAGCGATCGCTTTACCTATATGTGTTTGTGGCACCATGTCTCCGTACCCGACAGTGGTGATGGTTACAATCGCCCAGTAAATACTCTTCGGAATACTCGTGAAGCCATTGTCTGGCCCTTCAATAACAAAGATCAGTGCACCAAAGATAGTGACTAAGATGCCAACCGTACTAAAGAAGATGATGATCTTACGGCGAGCCATCAGCAGAGAACGTAAAAGGATGTTCGAGTCTTGCAGGTAGCGGACCAGCTTGAGGATACGGAAAATACGCATGACACGTAACAGTCGCACCACGCCCATAAATGACGCACCTGGGAAAAAGATAGCCAGATAAGTGGGTAAGATCGCCAGTAGGTCAACGACACCATAAAAGCTGGTGGCGTATGAGCTTGGCTTAGGGGAACAATAGAGCCTCAGCAGATATTCTATGGTGAACAGCGCAGTAAATGTGTATTCGATGTAGCGTAGCTCTTGTGACCACTCTGTCATCACATTTGGCAGAGACTCGAGGATTAGAACCACCAGTGAAGCGATGATGGCAAAAATTAACGCGATATCAAAGGCGCGACCGGCAGGGGTATGGGTGCCGAAAATGATCACATACAAATGATGTTTAAAAGGCTTGCGAGGCATGATGTTGCACTGTCATTGTTAAACACGAAATGAATGGCAACATCATACCAGAAGATAGCGAGATTAGGCTAAACCCGGGAACAGGTTACGCAGACCGTTAGCGATAAACTCTATACCCAGTGCACCGAGGATCAGACCCATGATACGAGTGATGACGTTGATTCCGGTTTGGCCAAGAAAGCGAACAATTAAAGGCGCTGAGCGGAACAACAGCCAAGTACAAAGACTGAATAGCAGGATAGTGACGATGATCCCCATAGTGTCGAACATCGCAGGGTAGCGAGAACCGTAGACGATGGTTGAGCTGATCGCACCCGGACCGGCCATCAAAGGCATAGCCAGTGGAACCACACCAATCTGTTCGCGGCTGACGTATTCGGTTTTCTCCTGCTTGTTCTGCTTATCTTCGCCCAATTTACCGCTCATCATCGAGAAGGCGATACTTAGCAGCAGCAGGCCACCGGCAACACGAAACGAATCGAGAGAGATGCTAAACATATCCAATAGCATTTGTCCGGCGAGTAGCGAGACAACCAAAATAATTGCGACGGCAATGTTAGCGGTAACGGCAGTCTTGTGCTTCTCTTCCTGAGTCATATGCCCAGTCAATGAAACAAATACCGGCATGATCCCAACGGGGTTAACCGCCGCCACCAAGCCAAGAAAGAACTGCAAAAATATAGCGATTTCGAACGTTTGCATTCGTGATCCTAAAAGTAATCAACAGAGGGAACAGGTCATTTGCGGAATATAGTCGAAAATATATTCATCGACGAATGAAAAAAACTAAAGCAGAACCTCTTTCATTACTGAGAAAATCTTATTATTGAAAGAATAGTAAACACAAATGACACACTTTGTTACGTAGAATGAACAAGCTTGCGGGCTGATGTTTACACAAACGTTAACAATTGCACATTTTCAATAAAAAATAAGTCCAATTGTAGAGAGAAATGGTCCATTGGATATACTCTCAGTAGCACAAAGTTTGTGGACTACATGTAAGTTTGTGGCCAAAAAATGAAACTTTTTTACAAGATGTTGAGATTTTTCGTGGTTGTCTGACTGTTTGCTTTATTTTTGTTCAACAATAAAATGTGATCTAAATTGTTATTTATCATTAGGTTACGATTGTTTTTGGGATTGGTGTACCACTTATTGGGTAAATAGTTTTTCAGAACTGATCTGGGTCAATTTTTTTCACAACCTGAAATAATATACTCAGCCTTGAAAGCAATTTACTAAGAAGCCTGTTCTGATTGCTGACAAAGAAGACTTCCGAACAGCACTCTTAATAAAAAGTTTTTAATATTTGCTAATTTTAGGAGAATCCCTATGCCTGTAACTAATATGGCTGAACTAGATGCAATGATTGCTCGCGTCAAGAAAGCGCAAGAAGAGTTCGCTACTTACTCTCAAGAGCAAGTAGACAAAATCTTCCGCGCTGCGTCTCTTGCAGCTAACCAAGCTCGTATCCCGCTAGCTCAACAAGCGGTTGAAGAATCTGGTATGGGTATTGTTGAAGATAAAGTAATCAAGAACCACTTCGCTTCTGAGTTTATCTACAACAAATACAAAGACGAAAAAACATGTGGCATCCTTGAAGAGGATGACAACCTAGGTACTATGACTATCGCTGAACCAGTAGGTATCATCTGCGGTATCGTACCAACAACTAACCCAACTTCTACAGCGATCTTCAAATCTCTAATCTCTCTGAAGACTCGTAACGGTATCATCTTCTCACCACACCCACGTGCTAAGAACTCTACTAACGACGCAGCGAAACTTGTTCTAGAAGCAGCAGTAGCAGCAGGTGCTCCAAAAGACATCATCGGTTGGATCGACCAGCCATCTGTAGAGCTTTCTAACGCTCTTATGAAGCACGATGACATCGCTCTTATCCTTGCAACTGGTGGTCCAGGCATGGTTAAAGCAGCATACTCTTCTGGTAAGCCAGCAATCGGTGTAGGTGCAGGTAACGTTCCTGTAGTTATCGATGAAACAGCAGACATCAAACGTGCTGTAGCATCTATCCTAATGTCTAAAACTTTCGATAACGGCGTAGTATGTGCTTCTGAGCAGGCTGCAATCGTTGTTGATGAAGTATATGACGAAGTTAAAGAGCGTTTCGCTTCTCACAAAGCTTACGTTCTAAGCAAAGCAGAAGCAGAGAAAGTTCGTAAAGTTCTTCTTATCGATGGTGCACTAAACGCGAAAATCGTTGGTCAACCAGCTCCAGCAATCGCTGAAATGGCAGGCGTATCAGTACCAGCTGACACTAAAGTTCTAGTTGGTGAAGGTCTAGGCAAAGTCTCTTACGACGACGCATTTGCACACGAGAAACTATCTCCAACGCTTGGTCTATTCCGTGCAGACAACTTCGAAGACGCAGTTGCTCAAGCGGTAACAATGGTAGAGATCGGTGGTATCGGTCACACGTCTGGTCTATACACTAACCAAGACGTAAATGCAGACCGCATCCGTTACTTCGGTGACAAGATGAAGACTGCTCGTATCCTAATCAACATCCCGACGACTCACGGTGGTATCGGTGACCTGTACAACTTCAACGTTGCACCTTCTCTAACTCTAGGTTGTGGTTCATGGGGTGGTAACTCTATCTCTGAGAACGTAGGTCCTAAGCACCTAATCAACAAGAAAACTGTAGCGAAGCGAGCTGAAAACATGTTGTGGCACAAACTACCTAAGTCTATCTACTTCCGTCGTGGTAGCCTTCCAATCGCACTTAGCGACCTAGAAGGTAAGAAACGCGCATTCCTAGTAACTGACCGTTTCCTATTCAACAACGGTTATGCAGATGACGTAGTGCGCCTACTTAAAGCTCAAGGCATGGAAGTTCAAACGTTCTTCGACGTAGAAGCAGATCCAACTCTATCTGTAGTAGAGAAAGGTGCTGAAGCAATGAAGAGCTTCCAACCAGACACAATCATCGCTCTAGGTGGTGGTTCTCCGATGGATGCTGCGAAAATCATGTGGGTAATGTACGAGCACCCAGAAACTCACTTTGAAGAACTTGCAATGCGCTTTATGGACATCCGTAAACGTATCTACAAGTTCCCTAAAATGGGTAAGAAAGCTGAGCTTGTATGTATCACTACAACTTCAGGTACGGGTTCAGAAGTTACTCCATTCGCGGTTGTTACTGACGACAAGACTGGTGCTAAGTACCCACTAGCTGACTACGAAATCACGCCAAACATGGCTATCGTTGATGCTAACCTTGTTATGAACATGCCTAAGTCTCTAACAGCATTCGGTGGTTACGATGCAGTAACTCACGCTCTAGAAGCTTACGTATCAGTTCTAGCGAACGAATACTCTGACGGTCAGGCTCTACAAGCACTTAAGATGCTAAAAGAGTACCTACCATCAAGCTACGCGAACGGTGCAGGCGACCCAATCGCTCGTGAAAAAGTACACAACGCAGCAACTATCGCTGGTGTAGCATTTGCGAACGCATTCCTAGGTGTTTGTCACTCTATGGCGCACAAGATTGGTGCTGAGTTCCACCTACCACACGGTCTGGCGAACGCACTACTAATCTCTAACGTGGTACGTTACAACGCGAACGACAACCCAACTAAGCAGACTGCATTCTCTCAATACGACCGTCCACAAGCACGTCGTCGTTACGCTGAGGTTGCTGACCACCTAGGCCTAAGCCAAGAAGGTGACCGTACTGCTCAGAAAATTGAACGTCTACTAGCATGGTTGGATGAACTAAAAGCTAACCTAGATATCCCAATGTCTATCCAAGCGGCTGGTGTATCTGAAGCTGATTTCGTTGCTAAACTAGATGAACTAGCAGTTGAAGCGTTCGATGACCAATGTACAGGTGCGAACCCACGTTACCCACTAATCACTGAACTAAAAGAAGTTCTACTTGCTTCTTACTACGGTAAAGCGTTCGTAGAAGGTGAAACTTTCGAAGGTACTACAGTTATCAAAAAGAAAGCTGACCAAGTAGCGAAAGACGCGCCTAAAGCGAAAAAAGCAAAAGCTGAAGCGTAATAAGTAAGATTCAGTTTGAGATAGGTTTTCGCTAGCACGAAACCTACTTATCGGGAAAAGACCAAGCCCCAGTCGAAAGACTGGGGCTTTTTTTTGAGATGCGAGAGGTTAGAACGCTACGCTCCGAGAACGGGCTGCGCCCTACGAGATTATAGACCGGACTTCGTCCTTCGAGAGGAGCTTGTGATGAGTGAATCGAAAGTTGCAGGCAGCGCTTGCTGATATTTAAGCTTAATTACCTGAATTTAAAAGAAAAGGGTTGACGCTCTCACGTCAACCCTTTTTTCTAGCTTCTAGCTTCTAGCTTCTAGCTTCTAGCTTCTAGCTTCTAGCTTCTATTTTTCGTCATCTGGAAGCTTAATATTGAGCTCAAGAACGGAAATATCATCATCTTTGTGCTCAAAAGATAGGTCGACCATTGATGGATCAACCGCGACGTATTTGCCGATGACTTTAAGGATATCTTCCTTTAGCTGAGGCAGATAAGACGGTGCAGGGTCGCTTTGACTGCGACGCTCTGCAACGATGATTTGTAAACGCTCTTTGGCTAAGTTGGCCGAGCTTTTTTTCTGCGGACGGAAAAACTCTAGTAATGACATTTAGCCTCCGAAAAGTCGTTTGAAAATCCCTTTCTTCTGTTCGGTCAGGAAGCGGAAATCCACTTGCTGGCCAAGCAGACGCTCTACCGTATCATCATAGGCCATACCTGCATCTGACTGATCATCAAAAATGACTGGTACACCTTTGTTTGAAGCGTTCAGCACAGCCTGACTTTCTGGAATAACCCCAAGAAGCGAAATATGCAGAATTTCTTCTACGTCTTCAACGCTAAGCATTTCACCCTGATTAACGCGAGCAGGGTTGTAACGTGTAAGCAGCAGATGCTGTTTTACAGGCTCAAGCCCCTCTTCGGCACGAAGTGACTTAGAGTCGAGAATACCTAAAATACGGTCTGAATCGCGTACTGAAGAGACTTCTGGATTGGTGGTCACAATGGCTTCATCTGCAAAGTATAGCGCCATCAGAGCGCCTTGCTCGATACCAGCAGGTGAATCACAGATAACGAAATCAAAGCCCATCTCATCCAGCTCATCAAGAACGCGGCGCACGCCTTCTTTGGTTAGTGCGTCTTTATCACGTGTTTGTGAAGCAGGAAGAATGAATAGATTGTCGGTACGTTTGTCCTTAATCAAAGCTTGGTTTAATGTTGCTTCACCATTGATGACATTAACGAAATCGTACACAACGCGACGCTCACAACCCATGATTAAATCAAGGTTACGTAGGCCGATATCAAAATCGATAACCGCGGTTTTCTTTCCTTTTACAGCCAGGCCTGATGCGATAGCGGCGCTGGAGGTTGTTTTACCCACCCCGCCTTTACCTGATGTGACAACAATAATGCGTGCCATTATGTGTTCCTTATAATATTAAATCGTTAACAACTCGAATTTGAGCGAGTCGTCGTTCAAACTGAACATAACTTTTTGCTGCCAGAACTCTTCGGAGAATTGCTCCGTAAGCCAGTAGTGTCCGGCAATCGACATTAATTCGGCATTAAGTTTATTGCAGATGATGACTGCACCAGTGTTCCCACTTGCGCCGGCAATCGCTCGGCCACGAAGTGTTCCGAGGATATGAATAGAACCATCTGCGATAACCTCAGCTCCTTCACTGACATGATTCAGTACGATAAGATCGCTGTCTTTGGCATAGATCTGTTGCCCTGAGCGAACTGGAGTACGAACAATTTTTGTCGCGCTCATTTTTGCAGGTGCTTGAGTAGGCGACTTACTGGTAGACATCACAGCAAAGTTGGCCTCAGAAGCCAAGTTTTGCGTACGCTTGTCTTTGCAGCCAGTAACGCCGACAGGAATCATCCCAGCTTGAGATATGCCTTGTTTTAGCCTCGAAAAGTCAAGATCGCTTTCTACTTTCGCGATATTGATTACCACGGGCGCGTGAGCGAAGAAAGCAGGGGCTTGCTCGACCTTTTGTTGTAAGAAATGAATAGTTTTTTCCACATCGTTGTCAGAAAGGTGCAAAACTGACAAAGTGAAGCTACTGCCTTTTAGGTCTGGAGTATTTGACATCTTTTACGTACAACCTCTTAAGGGCGTTGCCTGAGACTAGGGTTGTCATGTTATATTCCTAGAATAAGCTCAGCAAGTTATCTTGTGCCCAATTGACCGTTTTGCTTAAAAAAATAGCGAAACATTGACGTTCCATGAATTAAAACGATAAAAGGCTTCCAATGCTTTGTGCAATATACAAAAGTTCTAAAAAAGAAGGTGCTTACTTATATATCCCTAAAAAGGATGATTTCTCACAAGTTCCTGACACATTAATGCAGATGTTTGGCAAACCTATTATGGTTATGGTGGTGAAGTTAGAGGGGCGTACACTGGCTCAAGTAGACGTAGAGAAAGTGAAGCAGTCACTGAAAGATGACGGTTTTTTCCTTCAACTACCGCCACCACCGAAAAATTTACTCGATGAATATAAAGAGCAAAAACAAGCTCGTCAGCAGTCTGAAGAAGAATAAAATTATATTCGGACTGTTAGATTCTGTTGCTCAAGGAGGGCAATGTGAAAAAACTAATGTCAGTCGCTCTAGGGGTCACGCTCGCCTCATCGGTTTTCGCTAATGAAGTGAGCTTTGAGGAATACGTTGAAGGTTTAAAAGTTGAGGCTCGCCAAAACGGTATTTCTGAGGCGGTTATTGAGCAAGCGTTCGATAATGTCACCCACAAACCGCGTGCGGTGAAAGCCGATAAGAATCAACCTGAGAAAAAACTCACCCTAGATGAGTATATTCCACGCGCAGTGCCCGATTGGAAAGTAAAACAAGCTAGAGAGCTCTACAAAGAGCACTATGCTGAGCTGAGTCGCATTGGTGAAGAGTACGGTGTTCAGCCACGGTTTATCGTTGCACTCTGGGGCGTAGAAAGTAACTTTGGTCGTTTTACGGGTAATTACCCTGTGATTGATGCGCTGTCGACGATGGCTTATGACGGTCGTCGTGAAGACTTTTTCCGTAAAGAGACCATGGCGGCGCTGCAGATTCTTGAACAGGGTCATATTGCCGTTGAGGACTTTAAAGGTTCTTGGGCTGGCGCGATGGGGCAATGTCAGTTCATGCCAAGTTCGTTCCTATCTTTTGCCGCTGACGGTAATGGGGATGGCAAGAAGGACATTTGGAACACCGAAGCGGATGTGTTCGCTTCCGCCGCTAACTATTTAAGTCAGTCAGGTTGGAACGATACTTACACTTGGGGGCGTCAGGTAAAACTGCCAAAGGGTTTTGACATGAACCTAGAGGGACGTGTCGAGGGTAAAGAGAAAACCTTAGCGCAGTGGAATCAACTTGGTATCACACGTTACGATGGAAGCGCATTGCCACAAGTGAATGTCAATGCGTGGCTGACGGCGCCAGACAATGCCAACGGCCGAGTCTATCTGGTTTACAACAACTACAATGTATTGATGAAGTGGAATCGCTCTTATTACTTTGCACTTGCTGTTAGTCATTTAGCGGACAGAATTACACTGTAGAGAATCAATTTGTTAGCAAAGGAGCTCATAGAGCTCCTTTTTCTTTTCTAACCTTAAACCACCTTCTTTAGAAGGTGGTGATCGTTCCTTTGGGCTATGCCCGAAGAACGCTCATGTTCAAGATGTCCTCGTTTGTAACCAGCAAATGAAGGAAATAAAGAACATGAGCAGATATGAATCCGCCTCACACGTATATTACAGGTGTCAGTACCACATAGTCTGGACGCCAAGCACCGACCCTTCAAACTTTCTCCAGTTCTACGCTATTTCTTCTTGGTATGGAACTGCTCACACGCCAGCATGGTGTTTTCGATTAAGCTTGCCACTGTCATTGGTCCCACACCGCCAGGTACAGGTGTAATGAAGCTCGCTTTTTCTCTTGCTTTATCGTACTCGACGTCACCGACCAGCTTTCCTGATTCAAGACGGTTAATACCCACATCGACTACGATAGCACCCTCTTTGATCCAGTTACCTGGGATAAAGTTAGGTTTACCTACTGCGACTACAACCACATCAGCCTGGCGAACGTGGCTCTCAAGATCCTTAGTAAAGCGATGACACGTTGTTGTTGTACAACCTGCTAGCAACAACTCAAGAGTCATTGGACGGCCAACAATATTTGATGCGCCTACGATAACGGCATGCTTACCACGTAGTTCGACATTGTAACGGTCTAGTAGAGTAATGATCCCTTTTGGCGTACAAGAGCGAAGCTTAGGGATGCGTTGAGCTAGGCGTCCAACGTTGTAAGGGTGGAAACCATCAACGTCTTTTTCTGGGTGGATGCGCTCTAGCACATGAGTGGCGTCGATACCCGCAGGAAGGGGCAATTGAACCAAAATACCATCTATCTGAGCATCTTCGTTAAGCTCATCAATCAACGCAAGCAGTTCCTGCTCGGTTGTGGTCGCTGGAAGGTCAAATGATTTGGAAACAAAACCGACTTCTTCACAAGCACGGCGTTTACTTCCGACATAAACCTGTGACGCAGGATCTTCACCAACGAGCACAACAGCAAGGCCTGGTGCACGAAGACCCGCCTCTTTACGAGCTTTAACACGTGCTGCAACTTCTGAACGAACAGTTTGTGAAATAAGAGTTCCATCGATATTTTGAGCTGTCATGACTTTCCTTAAGAAATGAATGGCGACGTATTTGCAGCGCATTGTCGCAAATTATTTGACGAACATCTATAAGCAAACGTTTGCTTTGTGGTGGTTTTAATCAAATAAGAGTTCAGTGGCCTTTTTTTAGTCATTCAGATCAGAATGTTAAGAAAAGCTCTTGTTTTAACGCCTCGAACTCGTATAATCCTGTCCCTGTAGCGCGCCCTTAGCTCAGCTGGATAGAGCACGTCCCTTCTAAGGATGTGGTCGTAGGTTCGAATCCTACAGGGCGTGCCATTTTTTACGGGGCGTAGCAGGTTAGTACTTGCTACGCCCTTTTTCGTTTTCGAAGTTTTGGGTCTAGTAATGGGTTCAGTAAGGCTGCAACTAAACGTAATTAGATGAAATGCATTTGATATGTAACCTCACATTCTCAAGCATCTAGAGTAAGCGCGTCATAAAACCCGCATTCTAATCGTCTAGCCCGAATAATAAGATCAAATCTCCAACCCAAAGGAGATTTGAAATGGCCAAACGACGCACTAACCAAGAATGGCGAACCCTGTTTGAACACTATGAATCTAGCCAGCTATCACAACGATTATTCTGTGAACGTAACGGACTGAGCCTTTCCACTTTTTACGCTAAGCGCCAACAGTTAAAGCACATCGAAAAACCGAACACGGTTGGCTTTGTTAAAGCAGAAGTCGTCGAAAAAACCACTAGGTATCAAGCCACTCACATTGCAGTGGCCAACATGACACTGATTGTCAACGATGTTGAACTGAGCATCCCACAAGGCACGCCAGCGACCTATCTGGCAGAACTTATCGGTGCGTTATCATGAAACGTATGCTCAACGCTCCAGAGATTTATCTCTATCGTGAAAGCGTCGATTTTAGAAAGTCTATCAACGGCCTGGCTGCGATAATCGAAAGTGACACCGACTTACCTTTAGGAAGTGGCGCACTATTCCTGTTCACCAACAAACAGCGCGACAAAATCAAAGTGTTGTACTGGGATAAAACAGGCTTTGCTCTCTGGTATAAACGCCTCGAAAAAGACGCCAAATATCAACCCAGAAAGTCAAGATGTTGCCGAGCTACAAGCGATGGTGAAAGCGCTGATGGCGT
>NZ_JBNJOH010000074.1:0-9978 GCF_050113735.1 Vibrio sp. TRT 2004
AGGAGACTGTGAACCATCACAAATGATGAAAAATCAGAAAATACCCCACTGCTACAGAGGGGTCGTTCGCAACAGTACGGTTCGCTATCCAGTCTGTTGCGAACACGTTAAGTGATAGGAGTTGCCTAATCTGAGGCGCTTTTTGCATTTTCGTTCTTAGAAACTCATCTAAGCACTCTTCTTCACCGCACTTCGTTTACCAAGCAAGTAACCTAGCCCTAGAGGTGCGAAGAATATCGCGACGATAAACAGGACAAAATAGATAATGGTACTCTTAATCAGTTCCACCAACTTGTCCATCGCTAGTGTCAGCACGTCTTGTGACACCTTATCGAGATCCTGAGTAAATTTCTCTCTCTCTGCACTGACGATCAAAGCAATCTCTGCACGCTCTCGAGCGACCATCTCCTCTAGCGCCTGACGTTCAAGACTCAATTGGTCGAGGCGCGCCGAGGTACGAACATCGATATCATTAACCAGCGGCTGCAACTGAATCGCCATCTGTTTGGCAAGATTCTCCATATACTCTGGGTTGTTTTCTACAAAGTCCTGAAAAGATTCAGAAGTGGCCTGCAAACTTTGTAGCGTCGCCGTTAACTGCTCACCACTAATACTGCTGTTCATCGCGATCAATTGCGCTTTCCAAGTCATTATCTTTGGCGTCTGCTCAGAGACAAGACTCAATCGGTCCGACACATCACCAAGCGCCTCAGGCATGGTACCCAACGTCGAGACAGCTTCACTTTCACTGATTTGGTTTGCTTCTAACCAAGCACGATATGCGGGAGTTCTAATAAAACTTAAGTCTTCAAATGGGTGCTTAGCGGCAAACTCAGCCACAAATGTTTTAGTCGTGTTATAGCGACTTCCCTTTAGCAAAGAGTGGGCTAAGTTATCGATTTCTTGAGATAGCCTTTGCGAGACTTGCTTGGCATCGGATGTAACAAATAGCTCACTACCCGCACCAGAGTTAAAGAATTGATTCATCTGCTCCGTGAAGACCCAGCTATCGATCAGAGCTGCGGTTGGAGAAACTTGATACGCTGAACGTTGTAACCCTTCTTCAGCGTTGATCTTCCATAGCAAAACATAAGATTGGTTAACCTTGTCTTGAGGCTGATAATTGGCAGCGATAGTATCCGCTGCTTGTTCAACCTGAGAAAAGAACTGCTGTGTGTATTCACGAGTGAGCAGCCTCATATTAAGTTCTTGCTGCGTTAACGGCGTCGTTTGACTATCCAGTTTAACTTCTAGCAGGGAACAGCCACTCAATGGCAATAACAGTAAAAACAACCAAATGACGGAAGAGCGACGCATTAACTAAACCTCAGATTGAGCGAATAAAAACAAGCTCGATAGTTTATCGATTGAAAGTCAGTATACCGTCAATTTCACTGATTATTATGCTCTTTTAAGAAAAGTCTGGCTTCTGAGATGGCTCTTTCCAGACGCCAAGTCAGCTCATCTAGTAAATCTGGCACCAGAGTAATATCGTCTTTGATTGCCACCTCTACTTTACTGGCTGCTTGACGTAGTTTAGTCGCGCCGAGATTGCCGCCCACCCCCTTGAGACTATGGGCTTTTCTTTGCGCTTCTTCAGGGGAATCTGTCAACAATAGCGTAATCTGCTCACCGTCTTTATGGTGGTCCACGATGAACACTTCCAACAACATGCACACCGATTCCATATCGTTGTTCAACGATTCAAGCATTTTTTCAAAGTTAATCTCAGGCTCATCTGATGCATTGTGAAAGGTGTTTTTTCTTACTGGCGTATCATCCGGAACAACTTCGATGGCAGTGGAGGCTTCGACCTCTTGCTCTGACTCCTCTCCCTGCTGAGACCCCGCCTGACGAGTATGACGATAAGCAAGGGGGAGCATCAGTAATACTGCCAGCATAAAAGCCAAAGTAATCAATAACCCCAACCAAATATGCTTCATCAACAATTGATCGTAGGCCATTCTTTGAATATCAATTTGAGCATAGACATCGTGCGTCATCAGTTTATCGACGATGTACTGCCCTTGCGCGTACCCCCCTAAAACCAACGAAATCTGGGCTAAGACTTGTTGCAAATCCCGTCGTGCGTCTTTTGGTAACTGGGCAGACAACGAGTAGATTTGGTCTAATTCTCGGTAGATTTTAGGACTCGATTTCCGGTCGCTGAAAATCGCTTCTAGAACATTGGCACTGATTCGGTAATAGAGCAGCGATAATTCGGCATCATTTGAGTATCGTTCACGTTTAAGGCGAACCTGCTCGACAAGGGTCAGCAGATCTAAATTGTTATCCAAGTAGATCTGTGTTTGCTCTATAAATCGGTCGGTAGTAAAAAGTAACTGATTGACATCTGGTAGGTACCAACTTTTCTGATAATGCGCATCGATTTGTAATCGAAGAGCATAGATAAGCTGTAGATCGAGTGATTGCGAGTCCGCCATATGGACGCGATAAGGCGTGTCAAACGAGAAAGTCTCTCGCAAGTCTTGAATACTGCTGCCGAGCTCATAGATTTGCTCTTTCGTCGCATTTATCGAGCGATAACTGTTTGCGAGTACTGCAATGCAAGCGACCCACACACACAGTAACAACCACCCGATTTTAAGCGCCTTACCTTCCATGCTCCCGCCTAAATAGATTATTTCCCTTTAATACAAGAATATACACTATATAGAGGAATTGGAGGACTAACTGGCAAAATATTGCAGTCAGTCCAGTTCTTATACCAATTATCTATTTCGAGTCAGTTGATCACGTAGATTTGGTGGTGTGCCTTTGATGGTTAGCGTGTCTGTTTCTGGATCGTAGAAAATGCGTTCACCAAGTAACAAACTATCGAAGCTGACATTCAAACCACCACCAGCACCAACGTATTTGGTGAGTTTGCGTACGGCGGCACGATCACCAGGAAAGCTCTCTTCCAACTGATATCCCTGCTCTTGTGTGTAGTCCAAGAAACTGGTGCCATCTTGTGATGGAGGTAACTCGCCAGATAATTCTCTCACCTGAACTTCATCGCCAGATTTGATTTGTTCATTACAGTAATCTGCCACCTGTTTCTTGTAGCTGATTACTTCCTCTTTTTCGAGCTTAGAATCCGCACAGAAATCTTCGACCGCTTGCATCAATACTTGGTTTTGTACTTTGGCGTCTAGACCCACTTCTGCTTGCAGAAAATCAAGGAAGAAATCCGCAACCTTACGTCCAACGCGTCCTTTGATGTAAGCGAGGTAACGGTTGGAATCTTTGTCCGTCTCAAAGCTGGTCAAATCGATTCGTGCGGCAATATCCATTTTTGATAAATCAAGATAATCTGTTGCGCTGATGTCCAACCCTTCCGTAACCTTCAAACTCTGGTTAGAAGGAATAATCGCCACAAAAAGGTAGTCAGTAGCCAGTGACTGATATTCAGCAATAACCAAAATGCCTTCATCAGCAAATGGGTATTTAGATAGCTCATCCTTCAGACGGTTGGCACTGAGCTGAGAGAAATCATAAAAATTTTGATTTCCTTGACGTAATTCTTGCAACCAGACCTGAAAATCGCTGTCTGATTTAAAGCTGCCGAAGCCTTTGCCTGCTTTTGAATTGAACACTCGATGCAGTTCAGCCACTAGATTTTCGGTAGAAGAATCGTTAGCGAGAGACTCGGTTCGAAAGTTAACAACCAGTTCATCGGCATCGTTTTTTTGCAGTTGATGAAGAATAACGTTTGAAAGATGAAGACTCATGATGAAATTTATCGCTGCGTAGGTTTCAGTTGCGTGGCATTGTAGGTTATCATAAGCCGCTTTACTATCATCATAAGAGTCTTTATGCCGATTACATCTAAATACAGCGACGAACAAGTTGAACGAATCCTAACGGAGATCGCCGCAGTACTTGAAAAACATTCTGCTGGCCCAGAGCTTGCATTAATGATTGCGGGTAATATCGCTACCAATGTCTTAAATCACGATATTGCTGCTTCACAACGCAAAGCAATTGCTGAAAAATTCGCAGAAGCGCTTGTTTCTTCTGTAGAAACTAAAAAACACTAAGAACAATAACGGATAATAGAACACTTACATGGTTGATAACGGAAATACATACGGCGAACGCGTATCGCGGTTAGTGGGTTGGGGGCACTGGTTTGCCTTTTTCAACATCATCGCAGCAATGCTGATCGGAACCCGTTATATCACTCAATCTCCGTGGCCTGAAACACTACTAGGACAATTCTACCTAGCAGTATCGTGGGTTGGTCACTTTGGTTTCCTTGTCTTTGCCTTATACCTACTTGTTCTATTTCCTCTGACCTTTATCATTCCGTCACGTAAGCTGTTCCGCTTACTGGCGGTCTGTTTTGCAACAGTCGGTTTAACTGTACTGCTGGTCGACACGCAAGCCTACCAAACCATCAATTTGCACTTGACCCCTGTGGTATGGGAAGTGCTATTTAGCGATGAAGGCTCAACGCTAACCGTAGACTTGCAGCACTTATTTATCGTCCTGCCACTGATATTCTTATTGCAGCTTGCCTTATCTGAATGGGTGTGGCGTAAGCAACGCAAGTTGTCGCACAAACATGTTGGCCGTCCGATCGCGGCACTGTTTTTTGTAAGCTTTATCTCAAGCCATCTGATTTATGTCTGGGCTGACGCGTATTTTTATAACCCAATCACAGCTCAGCGCGCGAACTTCCCTCTCTCCTACCCGATGACCGCGAAGTCATTCATGGAAAGACACGGGCTGCTTGACCGCGAAGAGTATTTATTGCGCTTAGAACAAAGCCAAGATAGCAACGAGCTAGTACGCTATCCACTGGAAAAAATTGAGTTTGACCGTCGTGCAAACCCACTTAACGTTTTGGTTGTTAGCGTCAATAACCTACGCTCCGACGTACTGACGCAAGAAACGATGCCTGCGGCTTATCAGTTCGCGCAACAGAACCAGAACTTTACCAACCATTACAGCTCAAGTAATGACTCATTTGGTACCTTCGGTCTGTTCTATGGATTACCTAGCAGCTACTCAAGCAGCATTAAGGCACAGGGCTCTAAGCCTATCCTTATAGACACTCTTATCGAAAAGCAGTATCAATTCGGTCTGTTTAGCGGCGATAACTTTGATGAACCTCTTTACGGTGAAACAGTTTTCCGCGGTATGAACTTTACTGGTATTGCCTTTAACGACACTCAATCACCAGACTCGCTAGCGATCCAAGCTTGGGCAGATTGGGCAAAACAACAAGGCAATAAACCTTGGTTTAGTTACATTGAACTGACGACCGTCGATAACTTTAACGCATACGACAGCGGTGAAGCTCAGTCAGCAGCAAACAAATTGATCGCTGGCTATAAAAAATCGGTGGCAACGGCTGACCTAGAGATCGCTCAGTTGCTCAAAGAAATCAATACGCTTGAGCTCAGTGATTCAACCGTGATCATCATTACCTCTAACCACGCTACAGAGTTTAACGAGACGAAAACCAATAGTTGGGGTTCAAACTCAAACTACAGTCGTTATCAGTTACAGGTTCCAATGATCATTCACTGGCCAGGTAAAGTTGCCGCTGAATATCAGCATAGAACAAGCCACCTTGATATGTCGGTCACTTTGCTTCAAGACTTACTCGGCGTATCGTCGAACCCAAGTGATTTCAGTAGTGGTCGTAATCTGTTTGACGAACGCAAACGCAGATGGATCTTGGCAGGCGATTCGCGCGATTTAGCTTTAATTACCACCAAAGACACCACAGTCATTGATAAGTTTGGTAACTACAAACTCTATGACGAGAATTACCAACGTCTAAAAGATGAGAACCCAACTTTGCCGGTTCTGATGCAAGGCTTGACTGAATTGCAGCGTTTTTACGCAAAAAGCAACTAAATCATAGCGTTATAGGATTGACCCACAGCGTAATTAAGATTAGATTATGGGCATCGGACTGTAGCGCAGCTTGGTAGCGCACCGTCATGGGGTGTCGGGGGTCGGAGGTTCAAATCCTCTCAGTCCGACCATACACCTAAAAAAAGAGAGCTTCGGCTCTCTTTTTTATTGCCTCAAAGCAACCTAAAGTATAAAAAACACTCGCTTAACCACCTTTTTACTTTCAACCGCTCAATATTAAAGCAAACAATAAAATTAGGGGTTTACAAGATTTGTGAACCTCTATATTATTCGCTTCAACAACGGAGAGATGGCTGAGTGGTTGAAAGCACCGGTCTTGAAAACCGGCATACGTTAATAGCGTATCTAGGGTTCAAATCCCTATCTCTCCGCCACTTTCAAAGATTAAACCGCTGTTTTTATAGCGGTTTTTTCGTATCTATAGCCTCAGAAATCATCTTGCACAGGAAGGTAGCACAGATGTACTTAATGAGACTTCCCAACAGCGTGTACTACACACGCGTCGCCACCCCACTTTCACTGCGTATCAGTGGCTATCCTAAAGAGTTTAAATTCTCCCTACTGACTCGTGAGAGAAAAGTTGCTTCCTTAAGAAACATTGTGCAAGTTCAATTACTTATGGCGTTATTTGAGAAAGCTAAACTCACGGCTATGTGTGTCAGTGACTTTCTTAAGTACCTTTCAGCACAAGGAGCTAATCAACCTACTAATAGTCTTGCAATGGCTTACCGCGATGGATTGATACAGCGTCAGCTTCGAGTCTCTGATATTAAGCTATGAGCTTTACCTTGTATTTATTTTTCCGATAGCGGAGAAAGCCAACATCTAAATGCGGGCAAGAGAGGTATCTCTTGGCTCTTTGCCGTGCACAACCTTCGGTTGGCATGATATAGAACAGTTGTAAACACGACTTTGCCCCCAAAGTAAGTTATCGCTAGCGGTAACCAAAGACGCTTGTGACTCAAATGACATCTATTGATCTTTATTCATATTCTTAAAGCACTTCATTGCTTAACAAGAAATATGAAATTAAAGTCTTATCCACTATAAATATCGTGGAGGACTTGTGAAATGGCTAAAGCAGTTAAAGTCGGGGATCTAGGAACTGAGCATGATGGCTTTCCACCTACTCCTGTTACGGCAGGTTCTCCAGATGTGAAATTTGATGGTCAACCCGCGGCGCGGGTTGGAGATCCGTTAGCTCCTCACGATAAACCCATGCATCCACCTCCTACATTGCATCAGCAATTCTTCCTCCTTTACTCCTAGGAGGCATTGGCATAATGACGCATCAGTTATGTAATCCACAAAGATAAGTGACCTCTTACAGTAAGGTATGGCTCAAAGTTACAAATCACCGTTCTATAGTTGATTGATGTTTTCATACTGACCTTGAACGTAACTACCTAGATGGGTGGAAAACAGTCCTGATTCAATCAAATCCAGCGCCTTGTTTTTTAGCTCTTTAGGGTAGATGCGTAAGTCAACTAACTCGGGAATCGGGACCCATTCTACAGATTGAATATACCTTTCATCATTAAGACCACGCAGGTTTCTTGTATGCGGAACGCCAAGGTAGCTGTCGATAAGATAGAAAAACTCTGCATGATAACGATTGGTGTGTGTCTCCAAAAACTCCCTGACGCAGATAAGCTCGCCGACCTCGACCTCTATTCCTGCCTCTTCTTTAAACTCTCGCACCACACAGGCCTTGGAGCTCTGGTCACAAGCTTCCATTCCCCCACCTGGCGGAATCCAATATTCACCGCTAAAGTCTTTCACCTTTAGCAGCAACATTGCACCATCTTTTATCAATAGCCCTGCCGCTCGGATGCGATGCTCCATGAGTGCTCCTTATTAACGTCCATAAGTGTTTATCGCCGCACGAATCAGTTGCATGTGGATTGGAACCAACTCTTGATGCTCACTTCGATAACCGCCCCCAACCACACAAGCGATGGGGATCTGCTTCTGTTTCGCTAACTCAAACATAAACTGATCACGCGCGTAGATCGCTTCACTCGTTACATTTAAATAGCCTAGCTCATCATCCTGATGAATATCGACGCCTGCATCATAAAGAATAACATCAGGTTGATGAAGATTGATCGCCATCTCAACAACGGAAGTAAATGCCGAAAGAAATTCTTTATCATCAGCGTCTCTTGGCAGGGCAACATCTAAATCCGAATCGGGCTTACGCGCGGGAAAATTCTTATCGCAGTGAAAAGAGAGGGTAATAATCCGCGCATCTCCATCGCATAAGGTCGCTGTACCGTCTCCGTGATGCACATCACTATCCACGATTAAAATCTTATCGACACCTTCTATATCTAGCCCTTGCTTGGCGGCAAGCACGAGATCATTAATTAGGCAGAAGCCACTGCCAAAATCGTAATGTGCATGATGATAGCCACCACTGAGATGAATCGCGACCCCGTTATTGTATGCCTGCCGAACGGTTTCACAGGTTCCACCAGCCGACATTAAAGTCCGATTGATCAACTGCTCACTCCAGGGAAAACCAATTCGGCGCATTTTAGTGACGCCAAGCTTTCCGGTTATCAATGAATCAATGTAGTCGGGGCAGTGACACTGACTGACTTGCTGCTGCGATAATGGCTGAGGCTCAACATAGTGCAGACTGCGGAGCCATTGAGGATCTTTCCCTCTTTGTTCTTCAATGGCTTCAAACAATAAGCGGTACTTGTTGATAGGGTAACGATGCCCAGCAGGTAGAGCTAATTGTGAATAAAGCGAGTGATAAATCAGAGGGATCATATTGGTTCGATTTGAGCAAAGATTACGGCTCATGTTATCAGTTGGTTATTTGGTTGCAAGGCTACTCATCGACTTCAGTGGTCAAATAGTCGAGGAAACTGGTGTAGTCTGCGCAGAGTCGATTCTCAATCTATTGAATGGCAACAAGCACGAGGTGCGTTTACCGCCGATTTTGTTGATTGTCCGCCAATCAACAAAATCGATTTACCGTTAACGCTAGCTGCGCGTGAGAGCATAGGTTAACAACGACTATCAATGCATCCAGCTTGAGTTATAGTCGTCAATCTGGCGAAGCTCAGCTTCAGGTTGCTTACAGAGCTTATCAAATCACTATAAGTATCAAAATTAATCACATTTTAGATTATGATGATACTTATTGTTTAGTTACTATCTTGCGCTTCCTCTAATCTGTAGTGGTCAAAAACACTTTAAACATCAGAGATAAGGAAGGTTAATATGAAAATGAGTAAGCACACACTTGGCTTGGCGTTACTTTCAGCCACCAGCATCGCTTTTTCGGGCGCCGCGAGTGCATTTCAGCTCACCAGTAGCGATATTCAGGAAGGTCATCCAATGGCGAAAACCTTTGAGTATGCCGGCTGGGGATGCGATGGAGGTAACCTCTCACCACAATTGAGTTGGAAAGAGATTCCTCAAGGTACCAAAAGTTTCGCTATCACCGCTTACGATCCAGATGCCCCAACAGGCAGCGGTTTTTGGCATTGGATTGCCATTGATATTCCACTAGAAACAACTCAACTGCCAAGAGCAGCGAACATCAGTGAGCTAGGTGGGAAAGAAGTTCGTATAGATTATGGTTCGGTTGGATTTGGTGGTGCCTGTCCTCCGATCTCTGACGGCATGCATCGATACCAATTTACCGTTTGGGCTCTGCCTAAAGCTGAACTAGGGCTCAACAAAGACACACCTGCTGCCGTAGTAGGATTTACTCTTAATAGTATGGCTTTAGACAAAGCGACACTGACAGCCACATACACTCGCTAATCGAAAAGGAGATGTGATGACTCACCTCTATCAAGTGACAACGTTTCGAGCACAGCAGCTCCAAAAGCTCCGTAATGTGACAATTCACTCTCCTAGCCTGATTCAAATATTATCTGGCAGTAAAAGGCTGTTCATTAATCAAGGGACGGTAGATCTTGCCTCGTCAACCTTGTTGCTGTGCGAGGCATCTTCTCGATTTAGCTTTGAGAATCTTCCAGATAAAGGGGCTAATTATATGGTCCGCCTCACTCTCAAGCCCTACGCTTAGAGTAGGCTATCAGAACGAGGTGAACCATA
>NZ_JBNJOH010000075.1:0-9105 GCF_050113735.1 Vibrio sp. TRT 2004
AAGCACCAAACTCGATTCCAATCTATGGACGACAAGATATTGAGCCTGTACGCGAAAGGCATGACCACACGTGAAATCGTCGCAACGTTCAAGGAAATGTATGATGCTGATGTCTCGCCAACGCTGATATCAAAGGTGACCGACTCGGTGCTCGAGCAAGTGATTGAATGGCAATCGCGACCTCTCGACGAGATTTACCCTATCGTCTATCTCGATTGCATCGTGGTTAAGGTGCGTCAAGACAAGCAAGTCATCAACAAAGCAGTCTATCTTGCGCTAGGCGTCAACATGGAAGGCCAAAAAGAACTGCTCGGTATGTGGCTCTCTGAAACGGAAGGTGCCAAGTTCTGGCTCAACGTGCTGACCGAGCTTCAAAATCGTGGGGTAAAAGACATTCTTATCGCTTGCGTTGACGGACTCAAGGGCTTTCCTGACGCCATCAACACCGCGTTCCCAGAGACGCAAATACAGCTCTGTATCGTCCACATGGTGCGAAACTCGGTCAAATACGTCCCTTGGAAAGACTACAAAGCGGTGACGGCTGACCTGAAGAAAATCTACCAATCAGCCACAGAAGATGAGGCACTGCTCGCTTTAGAGCAGTTCTCTGAACGATGGGATAGTAAGTATCCTCAAATCAGTCGCTCTTGGACGGCGCATTGGGACAACCTCAACACCCTGTTTAACTACCCAGAGGATATTCGCCGAGCCATTTACACGACTAACGCCATTGAATCCCTCAACAGCGTTATTAGAAAAGCGATCAAGAAGCGCAAGCTCTTCCCAACAGATGAATCAGCTCGAAAAGTGATCTACCTGGCTATCCGAGATGCTTCCAAGAAGTGGACGATGCCGATTAGAAACTGGCGACAAGCTCTAAACCGCTTTATGATTATGTTCGAAGACCGACTCACTGAATACATGTAACCCCGACAGTTACACAGAATTATTTACAGGGTCCGATAATAAAGTCCATTTATTACACTTGTCTTTAGCGTTAATTAATAGTCAGGGCGCGAGCATACCTTGGTTAATTGATAAACCAAAGAACACTTGTGCTCTGTAATCGTTACACCAACCCGCTTGTTTGTGTCTTTGGCTTGGCGCACCGCACTCACATTGTTTTGGCCTATTAGATCATAGTTGCTAACAAAGCGCGATACCGCCCTGAATCAACTGTTAAGATCTTGGTTTGGTGTCTAAATGACATGTAATGCCATGTAATCAATAACTTAGTATATAGCAGCAAATTATAGTTGGTTGAAACCGTAATCTATTTATGGGATCAGCTTATTAATTATCATATTTGGTAAGTTCTGAAATGTTGTTTTTCAGAATGGGGTTCAATTTAATAAATGAAAATACTTTTTGAGTTGCATATTAAATTTATTCAATAAATTGAATTTAAGTTGGTGCTATCGATGACCGTAGGGCTCTCGTTGCGAGGGATAGATCTGCCGTTTGAGAGTAAAGGCAAAGGATAATGAATCCTTTGCCTAATTCATGTTGGCTTATTTACTTAGGACGATGGATATCGAGACTGGTACGGACGTGGAAATCGAGATAGAACCTACGGTTTCCGCTAGTTTTTTCAGGTTGTCTTCCGGAATGGCAAAGTCTAGGGCATTGATGATCATTGGCTGGCTGGTTGAAACAGATAAAATGTCATTGGTTTTTATGACATTGACACTTGTCGTTATTTCCTTTGTTGTACCCATTAACGTTATTGACAGTGGGATACTCAATCGTGATATGTACTGATCACTGGTGAGTACCTCCTCTGGTACTTTGGCGATGACTTCAGCGTTTGGATAAGCGTCGGTTTTGAAAAATAATTGATTCAAACGCTCATCTCGAATAGGGATGCCAGTGTTGATCTGAGTTAAAGGAACCCTTGCTTTAAGCGTTCCTGTTTCGTCAACCATGCCTTGTATGTGGTTGATGACTGCTGACTCAGCAATATACTGTTTTTTAATCGTAGCAAAACTAATGGTGGAGAGTGTTTCATCGATTGTATAAAGTGGGTCAGCTTGTGAATTGAAAGCCAAGGTGAGTAAGGTAACGCCGTACACAAAGTTTTTCATTATTACTTCCTTCTATCAGATAGTTTTCTATTTTTGATTAACTATCAGACAATTAGCAATAATCGAAATGTCAGTGTTTACCGAATTAATACTAAGTATTTTCTCTTACTGTAAGTTTGGATAAATGGCTTAGAGTTTTCTGCGCAATGCGGTGTCTCGCTAGCAAACCGAGCAGCCCAGCGCGGGCTGCCCGATATAATTTACAGGTAGCGACTTCTTAAGTGAGCTTGGAAATGCTGGGCGTTTAAGGTTTCCCCCGTGGCCTGTTTTACTAGCTCGTCAGTTGTCAACAAGCTTCCCTTACTCCAAATGTTGTCTGATAGCCAAGTGAAGATAGGAGTTAGATCACCGCTTCGAATTGCAGTATCCACATCAACCGTTTTCTGCATCGCAGCCATAAACTGCGCTGCGTACATGGCTCCCAGTGTGTAGGATGGGAAGTAACCAAAGGCGCCATCTGTCCAGTGAATGTCCTGCATACAACCATTCTTATAATTGTTCTCTGTTGAGAGACCAAGATACTGCTGCATCTTCTGATTCCATAGCTCAGGCACATCGGTATGTTGGATATTGCCGTTGATTAGGTCACGTTCAATTTCATATCGAAGAATTACGTGAGCAGGGTAGGTCAGTTCGTCAGCATCAACACGGATAAAGTCCTTTTTCACTCGCGTGTAAAGCTTATGGAAGTTCTCCTGAGTGAATAGCGAGGCATCATGGCCAAGGAAGTTTTTAGCGGCCAATTTCGACAAATGGGCGATAAAGGGTTCGCTTCGTCCAACCTGCATTTCAAAGAACAGAGATTGAGATTCATGAATACCCATTGAACGCGCTTCACCTGAAGGTAAACCAGCAAGCGCTTTTGGCAAGCCTTGTTCATATCGAGCATGGCCAGTTTCATGAACAATTCCCATCAGTGATTGAACAAATTCACTTTGGTCATATCGAGTCGTAATGCGTACGTCGCTTGGAACACCACCACAGAATGGATGAACACTTTCATCAAGTCGACCATGGTTGAAGTCAAATTGCAGTAGTGACATCACTTCTAGCCCCAACGCTTTCTGCTGATGGGGGTCAAAGCGTCCGTGCGGCTGGATGAACTGCTCCGTTGCCTGTTTATCGATGACTTGGTTGATTAGATCAGGTAGCCATGTTTTGACATCACTAAATAATTGGTCGAGAGAAGCGGAACTGGTGCCTGGTTCGTAGATATCTAGCATCGCATCGTAAGGAGAAAGACCGTTCGCCTCGGCGCGGATTTGAGCCTCTTCTTGAGACAGTTTTACGACTTCTGCCCAGTTTTTCTCAAAACCATTCCAATCGTTTTCACCTCTTTGGCTACGCCAAGCATGTTCACACTTTGAACCAGCTAATGACTTCGCTTGAACCAAGGCCTCCGGCAAGACGTTGGCTTGCTGCCACTGACGTTTAAGTTCACGTAAGGTAGCGGATTGCTGTGCATCTAATGCTTCATTTTCCGCTTCAGAGAACCACTCTTCGAGCTGTGGTTGAGTATGCAGGCCATGAATATGAACTGACAACTCCGCCATGGCTTCAGAACGTGCTTGGTTACCCCCACTAGGCATCATTGCTGCCTGATCCCAGCCGCAGATAGCGGCTAAGTGGTTAAAATGAGAAATCTTTTTAGAATGTTGGACTAACTTATTGAATGCACTCATTGAAATGCCTTCCTTGACCTTGGAAATAGAACGTCAGTTTACCAACCATTAACAGTGATACCAAGCAGTGATCATGTCAGATGTTTTCGAGATCAATACTATTCTCTGGCAAATTAGGACGGAAATAGGTAGTTTGAAGACAAATAGTTAGGAGGATGGATCCCGTGTTTATTGAAAACTTTGAAGCGTTTGTCATCGCTATCACCATATTAACACTCACACCGGGTTTGGATACTGCTCTGGTTATCCGCAATACCTCGCGCGCGGGATTTGTGGATGGCTCGATAACCAGCGTTGGTATCTGTAGTGGTTTGTTTGTACACGCGTTATTTTCAGCGGTTGGGATCTCTGCGTTATTAGCTCAATCCGCGGAGTTGTTCGGCTTCATTAAAATGTTGGGAGCAGCATATTTAATATGGTTAGGAATCAGTAGTTTAAAGACGGTTATGGGTAAACAGCAGGGTATGGAGTTTAAAGAGGGTAAGGATCAATCCCTCCGCGTTCGTCGTTCACTGCGTGAAGGCTTTTTGTCCAATGTCCTTAACCCGAAAACGGCGGTTTTTTATCTGGCTTTTTTACCCCAGTTTATCGACCCACAAGGCTCACCATTGCTGCAATCACTATTCATGGCAAGCATCCACTTTGTCATCGCCATGTGCTGGCAATGTGGCTTAGCTGGGGCATTAACCAGTGCAAAAACGTTGTTAAAAAGTCCTCGTTTTATGAAGTGGATGGAAGGCACGACGGGGGCTGTGCTTATCCTATTAGGGGCAAAACTGATTGTTGAGGACACAACACTTTAGTTGTGCCTAATTGCTGGTGTAGGTGTTATTGATGTTCAATGCCACGTCAATATTGTCCAGTAGAGTATCGACCACGTGGGCATCTAAGTGACTACCCCGACAGCGCTTTAGTTCTGTGATCACGTCTTCTATCGGCCAAGCTGGCTTGTAACAGCGTTCATGGGTTAATGCGTCAAAGACATCTGCAACAGCAATGATTCTTGCCTCTATGCTAATTTCATCGCCTTTTAACCCTTGAGGATATCCACTCCCGTCGACTTTTTCGTGGTGTTGATGGGCGATAGTCGCAGCAGTTTGAAGAATCTTCCTTTTAGATCCAGCAAGTATGTTGTGACCGATAGCTGAGTGAGTTTTCATCACTTGCCATTCTTCGCTATTGAGCTTTCCTGGCTTGAGTAAAACAGAATCTGGGATGGCAATCTTTCCGATGTCGTGCATTGGCGCGGCTTGGCGTAATACGTTGGCTTTTTCTTCTGAATAACCGAGTAATAGGCACAATTCATAACTGAGCTCCGACATCCTCCTTACGTGATTTCCTGCTTCTTGCGAGCGCGACTCAACCACATCACCAAGGCGGTAAATGAGTTCTCCTTGCGTATCAATGATCTCCTGACTAAGAGAGAGATTCTCGAACGCGAGACTGACGCTGTAAGAAAAAAGAGTGAGCAACTGACTTTCCAGTTTGGTGATTTTTCTAGCGCCTTTTAGATAGAGCAGGCTCACTGCTCCTGAACTGGTAGAGAAGTAACCAACGAATACATCACCATCGATAATACTGGCTTGTTTTTCAATAGCACTATTTAGATAGCGACGAGTGGTAGGGTCTAATTCTTCCTTTTTATCACCAATTTGAGCCAAGATTTTATATTGATTATTCGATTGGCACAGTGTGGTTAGGCCGCGTACCGAGACCAACATGCTTTGGTCATTCATACGCAGTAAAGAGAGTACCTGCTTTAAAATTCCACTCGAGAAGGTTTGCAAAGTATGTTGTTGAAATATCACAGAAGTGGACTGAATTACGCGTTCTAGCCCCATGCGATAATTAATTTCCATCTGTTTTGCATTTTCGATAGTAACGATATCTCGATAGGAACGGATGGCAGTCAGTACCGTGGTAAATAGCTTTTGGCTGGTCAGTTCGGTTTTTTCTTTATAGTCATTGATATCGTAGTTGGCGACCACTGATTGCTCAGGTGCTTGTCCTGGCTGACCAGTACGTAAAACGATGCGTGTTTTGTGATTTCCTAAGTCTTCACGAGTCCAGCGTGCGACTTCAAGTCCCGCATCATCGGTTTCCATCACAACGTCGAGAAATATCAAGGCGATGTCGTCATAGGTAGAGAGTTTTTCTTTTGCCTCTGCTCCAGAATACGCATGGATGAATTCGAGTGGTCGGTTATCAAGTTTAAAACGTTTAAGCACCAATACGGTCACTTGATGAATATCTGCCTCATCGTCAACAATCAAGACTTTCCAAGCAGGTAGTGTGGGTTCATCCATTTCCCTGAGCAGCTCTAGTGGCATATCAGCTTCCTTGCTAATTTAAAACGTATGTGGCGCCTGTTAACTAGGACGGTTCCTCTTATGGGTATAGGAAAGAAAGGAATCAAATACAAGTTGAGTTAACGGGCACTGCATGGAGACAAGGATCTCGTCCAGATATTGACGAAGATTGAATTCTCTCAGTTCGACAGAGCTCTCAGAATAGGGTGAATTGGCATAAATCTAGAAGAAATGAGGTAGGGAGGCTCTAACAGTACAAGCATAGAACATCAGGCGAAAGTTTAGGGGGCAGCCAATCATTCTTGTCTATTTAGCAGTGACGACAGCGGAGTTCAGTGAGCGATGATAAAAAGGGCAAGCCGATTGGCGGCTTGCCGATGTACAAAAGGTTAAACGACGTGTTGAGGCTTTTGAACGAGGTTGATTGCGGAGTCAAAGTAACGTTTGGTCTCTTCAATCACAACCTGACGCAGCGCGATCAGTCCGATCAAATTCGGAATCGCCATCAGGCCGTTGACGATGTCTGCGATTATCCAGATCATGTCGAGTTGCAAGAATGCACCTGACGCCACTAAACAGACGAAAACAATCTTGTATGGCCATACTGCTTTGGTACCAAAGAGGTATACGACACAGCGCTCTCCGTAGTAGTTCCAGCCTAAAATGGTCGTGAAAGCGAAGAACATCAAGCCAATAGAAACCAGCATTGGGCCAAAAGTTTGTGAGTTCAGGCCGACGGCAAAAGCGTGTGTTGTCATCGCCGCACCAGCGAAGTCACTTTGCCATGCTCCCGTAAGAATCAACGCCAGACCTGTCATCGTACAGATGATGATTGTGTCGAAGAAGGTGCCTGTCATTGAAATAAGACCTTGCTTGACACAAGAGTCAGTTCTTGCTGCCGCTGCCGCCATGGGTGCACTACCAAGGCCGGACTCATTAGAGAACACACCACGAGCGATTCCAGATTGAATTGCCAGCATGATACTTGCGCCTAGGAAGCCTCCCGTTGCAGCCGTTGAAGTAAAGGCAGAAACGAGCACTAGTTCGATCGCATCAAGCAATTTATCTGCATTGGTGATAATCACACTTAAACAGGCAACAACGTAGAAAAGTGCCATCGCAGGGACGACTTTACCCGCGACGCTAGCGATAGATTTGATGCCGCCGATCGTCACAAATGCTACTAATAAAGTCAGTAGGCTCGCTGATATTTCGCGTGAAACGCCAAACGATAATTCACTTGCGTCAAGAATGGCATTGACTTGTGGGAAGGTGCCAATACCAAAACAGGCAACACCCAGTGCAAATACCGCGAACAAAACGGCCAGAGTTTTGGAACCAACGCCGTACTGTAAGTAGTACATTGGGCCACCAATCATCTGTCCCTTGTCGTCTGTTTGGCGGTATTTTACGGCGAGTAAACATTCTGCGTACTTGGTTGCCATACCAAACAGAGCCGCAAGCCACATCCAAAAAAGGGCACCAGGCCCGCCAAGTTTGATTGCTGTCGCGACACCGACGATATTACCAGTGCCGATTGTTGCCGAAAGAGCTGTACACAAAGCAGCAAAACTAGAGACGTCGCCCTGTTTGCCAGAGTCATCTTTGCTAAAAACGAGTTTCAAAGCGGTTGGAAGGTGTCGAAACTGCAGTAAGCCGAGGCGAAAAGTGAAGTATATCCCAGTACCAACCAGCAAGATTAAAAGCGGTGGGCCCCAGACAAAGTTGTCGATTGTTTTTAGTAAAGATTGCAGGTTATCCATGATTTCCCCTTAAGTGATAATGCTTATTTAAGGAGAAGAGGGAAAGCACAGAGATCAGGGATCTCTGATTAACTACAGGCAGAAAAGCGGTGTAGTAGGTTAGATCTTTCCACTCCTCTGTCCTTTTGCCTGAGAGTTTCACTTTACTTGCGTAAAGCTTGCTCCTTCGGCGACCGATTTAACGGTTCTCTCCAGAGGTTCCTCCAACTACAGTCCTCGCTACCTAAATAGCACCTGAAAGATTTACTTCTTCGGTAGGTTATTTTATGCAAATGTTAACATTTGGTAAATAACCGCTCTCCTGCAGTCTTCATCGGAACAATTGCTCAATTTAAGAGCAAAAGTTGGTCGATAGCACTGTTCGCTGTCGACGTGTGAACTTTATCATTATTTTGATGTAATTCAATAACAGAATTGCATGTTTTTGATCGATTTTATTATCGAGATAAGTGTGGGTTTTAATGATCTTATTGTGTCATATTGACTCTTGTTTGATGGTGTCAATATGACTTTATTGCTGGGAGTGGTGATTCTAATTTGTTGATTTTGTTAAAGTTAAATCATGGCAAGAGAAATGCAGTATGGAGCTTGAACTACTATAAGATGATCCAAGTGAGGTCGATATGTCTGCTCAACCAAGCCAAATAACATTCAAAAAGTTACTAACATTTTCCAATGTCGCTCTGACTCTTACCTTTGTGGCGTTGATATTTAGTGTGCTGATTTGCTACCCATATGCGCACCACTTCACTTTGAGTGAACAAATCGCCGCCCATATTAGTACGATAATTATTGCTGCCTTGTTAAAGGTAAGTTACGTGACACGCTGCTTAGCGCAGTACAATCTAGGAATGGAAGTGAGATAAGACCAATAAAAAAATAGCGCCGTTTAAGGCGCTATAATCGAGATTAGAAGTAGTTTGCGTCTACAAGTTCACTCACTTTCACCGCTTTCACTTCTTCACGCGCTTCTAACCATGCTAAAACTAGAGCTTGATGTTCTTCAGTCGCATCAGCATAGCGTTGGTTACAGCATAGGAAACCTTCGAAGAGTTCTAAGCCGCCACCACCAAAGCAGAGACCTAGTCCATCGATGTAGTCGATGAAGTCATCAACAAATGCATCGTATCGATCAAAATCATTGATGTTTGTTTCGCAACTCAGTTCAAAACCTTTCATTGCAAACTCGCCTAAATAGCTGATCCTAATTATGCTTCACTTTTTGTACTCCATGACCACCGCTGGGAAACGATGAAATGTTATCCAT
>NZ_JBNJOH010000076.1:0-8321 GCF_050113735.1 Vibrio sp. TRT 2004
CCCGTTTGACTTACTCTACTGCGTTTATCGCCTAAGTTATTCAACATAATTGATTTACCATAAACACCCCTGATATTAGATGTTAGAAAAATCCTTAGAAAAGCCTTATGGTAACTGCCCTGAAAGCTACTTTTCTAATTTAACCATAATCTATTTACCATAAACTACGTTATCAGAAGATCTATTTAACTAAAGTTAAATAGATCTCTACTAACGATTACTTGTTTTTTCAATCGGTTATGTTGTTTTTCACTAGAGCTATTGTATTTTTCTAATAACTACAAATTTTGCCACTACGCTATGATTTCAAGTTTTAGCTTTCCTTGTAAAAATCATCAAGGTGCGGCATCTTCTCACCTTATCGGCATACCAAATATTGGTTCCTTATTTGGGATTACTTACAGTAATAATAAGATGCAGAATTAAGTAGACCACCTTCTGTTTGAGCACTTGCCAAACTGTACTCAGCGTCATTCAATTTTGTAAGCACTACATGGTTTTGAAACGCTGAATAGTAAATGAGACCAGTGTATGAGTTAGGACTTTTTTTCTTGATCTCATAATTACTTGTATGTTCCGTCATGCTGTCTTTTACAGTAATTTCATCGTTAAAGAGGTTTACCTCAATATTCATACCATTGGGTCTAGTATAGTCATGATCAAAGAAACAGCTTAGCTTTAAGTTTTCTGCTTGAGTACTTGCAGATAAAGCAAGAAGTATTGGTATTAGACGCTTCATTCGCCCTCCTTTAGATTTAGTAATATCCAGTTAAGTAACTAATTCTATTCCTATTTTAAAAGTCACTTTCTAGCTTAGAGACTGATGCGATAACTCCCTCGAAAGGACATGGTTCACAATTCGTCAAACGACAATGATTTTGTAACTTCTGAACTTGAAACTTTTCTGGAGAAATGCCTAGTTCTGACATTACCGTAGAAACATCATGTTGATTTATTAGGTTACATATTTTGTTGTCTGATTGAACTTGGTTAATCTTAGTAAGTCTGCTCATAATTCGTTTCGATCCAACTTAGTAAGTGATAAAAAAACTTCTTGACAGCTATGTTCTACGTATATTCGGTATATTATGCTGTTCCATTCGCGTCAGTTAATTCTTATGAATAACTATTTTTTCGCCTTTTGTTTTACATTCCATAAGAAATGACATGGATTTGCTGTCATCTTCGATTTGTAATCACTATAGGACTTGTACCCATGTGCCATAGCGAGCGCAGTTGCTAATAAGCTTGTTCCCGCTGTTGCCAAGCTTAGCCCCAAACCCGCAAAAGCAATACCAACATCAGTTAAATGAACTTTCTTAATGTGCTTCATTTGTGGCGTTATTTGTCGCATTTGAACTTCAAACAGCTCATGTTGTGTATCTTCAATGATCGTGCGAACACGTTTTGGATCAGGTTCATTTCTTGCTGCTCGAAAGCCTTTTTCCAGTTCTGCACGAAACGAATGGAATGCTGAACCATCATTGTTTCGTATTGACATTAAATCCTCCGACGAAACCTTGTCCAAAAATGGTACATCCATTTGTAAAGTACAATTCAAAGCATTTGATTTAATGTCACTTTCGCTAGCATTGATATTCAATAGATGGCTTTCAAAGGGGTGCTCAGTACCGAACATACACTCTAAGGAATTACTTAATGTAAGTCGTTTGTTAAGATCAATGAAATGGTTTCTTGCTGTTTGATTCACAGACTGTTTTACCCATTGAATGAAGTCCTCCTTCTCAGGAGGAACAGACGATGTCTTTTGAATAATCGTGTATCTGTTTGCTTCTTCTGTTGGTTTGAATTCTGTTGGATTAAGCATATAAGCCATACAGAATCCCTCCTCCATGCCTTTAAAATGAATGCTAATCTGGCGGCATGGATATAGGTCACGCATTACGAGTATGCGACCATTGTCATTTTCAACACTTCTAACATCAGCACTTGCTTTATACTCATCCAAAATATGTTTAGGCAGAACGTCTTCAAAACCAACATCAGAACATATGATTGGAATTTCAGCACCTCGTTCTAACTCAAAACTAACAGGATAAAGCTTAACATAACCACCAACTACCAATGGTCGTAACTCAATTAGTTTTATAGCGGCTTTAGCTAGACTTTGACGATCAACTTTAGGTGTTGACGCCATTCCCATGAAAGATGTCAAGGCTTCTGTGGCTGACGTTCTAAAATCGGTTAGTTTAAATACTGGGTCAGTTACAACAGCTTCTTCCAAATACAATGCTGCTTGTTTTAAACGAGATACTTGTGACATTGTGTCGGTTGCCATGCAACGAACAGTATTTTTCGCCTTTATGCTGTTCCTGGTCTCTGGAAGCATTTTCAAACAGTACTCGCGGTAATTACTCAGTTCTTTCTCTAGAGCTGTGTCTGAGATCCCAGTGTAGAGACGAGTAATCAACGAACTATCCAGTAACAACGAATCGTTCAGGTAATCGTATGCGTAACTTCCCATCTAATCTTTCCCTAATTTTTTGATTCCAATTGCTGTATTTATGTCCTCCAAGACTCTCTTGTGTTGTGCCTTATGAAGCGCCCAAGTGAGGTTTGCAATAGCATCGGCGTGTTCCATGCGTTCCACTTTAACTTGTTTTTTCAACTCAGACAGCTCCGCTTGAGCTTCACGCTTGGCTTTCAGTGCCTTGTTCTTGCTGCTCTTCAAAGTCTCAGTTCTAATTTCTCTTGCAGTCTTCTTTTCTGACTTATCAGCCTTAAGCTTAAGTACCTCATGATATAGCTCGGTGTAATAACTTAAAGAACCGTTCGATACGCCCGCCTTTTTCTCTACAGCAGACGGATTGATTTTAGCGCCGCCTTGCTTTAGCTCTTCCAGTGCTGCTCTTAGTTTTTTTTCATTTCTAGTCATATCACCAATCCTGTTGTAGATTTTGTTTCTTTTACGATGGCGTAATTACGAACTCAGTGAACTCAATATTGTGCTTCCTCATTACATGCTCCGCCGCTCGCAAGTCACTAAGCTCACGACCTAACGTGTGTTTGTTGATTGTGCTATTTGCAAGCATTTTACTGATAAGTTTCACGCAAGCATCATGCAACTTCTTCCAACGCTGAGCCTCTTCTCTCGTGATGCTTAGGTTCTCGCAACCATTAGATACGCAAGAGCTAGGCTGAAAAACATGTGATACTGAGCATTTCTCATTACCAAAGCACCGACCAAACCCTGTAGAACGTGACGCTGTATGGTTGTTTTTCTCTAAAGAGGCAAACTCCTTATCAGTTAAAACTCTTGGCTCCCCTTCAACCATTAGATTTTCCGCAAATCCTCCTGACGCTGCACCAGAAACCACTTTAGACAGGTACTTTTCGTTATAGGTTTTTCGGCTTGCATCCAATTCCCTCAACAGCTTGGGGTCTGTTTTTACTTGCATCAAAGCAAGCACATCACTAGTCGAGGTGTATATCATAGACATGCCAATGAAAATATGTTTCAACTGCTGCTTTAAGGCACCTAAGCAAGATAGATCGTTACCCACAGCAAAATGTGCAAAGCTTCTGCGCCAAGTATGGTTAATGAAATTCCAGTAGAACGTCCCGTCTTCCCTTAACTTTCGTGGGTCATTATTGACGTTACTGTTTAGTAAGTTATAAGAAGTATCCCATTCTCTCTTATACTCTGGCTGCAAGTGTTGAGCTTTGAATTGAGTAAGGCAGCTATTTAGATTGGACTTATTTAGATTAATTATCCCCAACTTATTGTAATTAGTTGGCAAGTGTTTCCAGTCACCACCATTCGCTAATCCAATGACCTCTATTGCCTTTTCACAAATTTCAGCACAAACCCAGACATCTTCTCTAACAGCCCCTTGCTCCAATTTCACCGTGGATGAATTCAGAAGTGAAGTGGTTACCCCTTCAAAATCGACCGTTTCGTAAGAAGCCTCGTGTAAAAACACTGCTTCACTCACTCGCATTCCACTAAACGCCATACATGTTGTATAGCCTAAACCAATGGCAACCCTGCGAAATTCCACAAGATCTAGTGGCGAACCCATTTGTCCAAGTTGAGGCTTGCCGTCACTGGTGAACTGTATGTGATACCACTCGACTAATTCAATTAATTTGCCGAGCGTTTGTCCATATAACTCTGGGATAATGGTGGGATGGTTGCCTGTGCCTCCATTTGCTAATTCCTTAGCCAAAGCGTTACGGTTCTGGATGGGAAAGACTAGTTGCAAGTTCGAAGGCAAGAAGTCATTAGCATCGCTTAATGTCGTATAACTTGTTAGATGCCCCTCGCATGAGGTTTGAGAGTATTTTCTGGATCTTAGGTACTCTTTAACCTTCTCAAAGAAAATCGGGTGCGCTAGTGCTGCTAGCGTATCAGGCACCACTTCCCAATTATCAATGATATCCTTTACAAGCATTTGGCAGAGCCTGATTGCCCTGAGAGTCACGTTCTTTTTTCTGAGTTTCGAGGTGAATAGTTTGTCATTCGAACCATATAGCAGGTATGCTGATCGAACCTTTAAATCACGATAAATTGGGATGTCTTCATACTCAGGTTTCCAAGACACATAATATACAGACGCATCTGAATGATCTAAGTTATATTCTTCGAATGACCATTTTCTAGCTTTAAATTGATTAATCGATTCCCCGCCATCGAGGATGCAATCTTTACCACTGTACAGATCTTCGTAATTAAGTAAGGACATCAACTTTCCTGTTGTCAGTATTGTAATGTATTAAGCAAAACTACAGCTTTGTCTAACGAAATATGTGTTTTGTTTAGGTGGCGAGCATTTAGATATCCATCTTATCTAATACGGCATACATCCCATCCCAAAGCGGGTGCAAGCCTTGTTTATCAAGTTTCTTAATTGCCGTCGCTAATTTTTTTGGAGTGAGTTTGCCTTTGATAATTTGGAGCTTTCCCTTCAATTCACCCTGCTTTTCGATAAAGTGAGCGAAGCTAACATGGTAATTAATTGAGTCGTTTAAAATAGATTCGAAAGAAAGCAGTTTCCAGATGTCGTTCACTTCATCTACAACAGCAAAATTTGCGCACCCAAAACACTTGATGATGAACCCACAGCCCATCAGCTTCTTATCTTCATCAGAAAGCAGCGGGTTCCTGTCTAGGCTCTTTTGAAACTCTTTGCTTTCAGCAGTTTCTAAACCTTTACATGTGCCACCGTTCTTTAGATCAGCCACTCCAGATTCTTGTTTCTCTTTTTCGTCAATAATCTTGGGGTTATAAAGGTTCTTTCCCTCTTCAACAGCAATGCTAATCTTTATTCCTCTTGCGTGTTTTTCTAGCGCATGAGCTGTCTGGGTCATTTCCTTGTGTGCCGTTTCATTACTGACCTTCGAGTAGTTGTATCCACGATGGACTGATAACCTATGTCGCCCTGCAATAACTCCGCTAGCTTCACCTCGCTGAGATGAAATCCTGTGAATTACTGATGAACGTAATCGTTGCAGATTTAATTTGTATTTAGAGCGCTTGTTAAGCAGCCCCTGTAAAATCCGATTTCGTTTAACTAGTTTTGTAGCAAAAAGACCTACATCATGTGATGAGATTTCAGTCGCTTCACTGCCATGCAGGTAAAACAATACTTGCTGTGACTGAATGCCAAATTTCTTCTTAGTTTGCTCAATAACCTCCATCAAACGCACCACAAGGGTTTTTGAGCTTCTTCTCGCAACAAAACTGTTGTAGTCATTTGACTTACTAGAGCGATACTTAATAGCATTAAAAACAAAATCTTTTGAGCCGAGTTTTGAGTACTCAGTGTCGAACTCTTCATAAATCAAAGAATTGAGTTCAGCAAAGGTCATCGCTGTATAGACCGTCAGCAATAAGCATGAACAAGAAATGAAGTCGTTAAAATCCTGCTCATAAGACATGGTGTTATTGCAAACTTGTTTATACAGACGTTGATGCTCTGGTATCAAAGCTCGAATAGTCGCTATCCAAGAAGTGTCATCGTAGTTATCGGTTTGTAAATCGTTTCCGCCTGTTTTCAGTTTGAACCTATCAGCCCTCAGTATTTTAGGTAGACCAATTAGCTCGAAGCCAGCACTTAAGTAAGCTTGCTTTCTTTCGATACTTTCTGGCTTTATCTTCGCTCCCTTTGTCATCTCATCGTATAAAGACGCTATAAAAGACTGAAAAGACTCTTTATTGTAAAACTCAGGACGCTTTGTAACCTCGTTGTTGTATTGGATTAGTTGCTTCAAAGCACCAAGGTAAGTAACCTTTGATGCGTCCCTCAGAGGACTGTCATGAATGTGTTTTGCGTATTTTTGAAGCTCAGAGTCGCTGATAAAGGGGGAATCAAAGTCTTCTCGCAAGTCGATAGTTACCAACTTATTGTTGGAGTTTTTCAACTTTAATATTAATGGGTGAAGCTTTGAAACGTTACTCTCCGATGGCAGTTGAGCTTGCTCGCAGCTCAAACCTAGGGATTTATGCTTTGCCTTGTACGAGCTAGTTCGACGCTCTGTATTACCCAACGGTACTCTTTCCGATGGTGTTGCTTCAAATTTTCGCTTACGCCCCTTCCGCTCAGATACTAAGTGAGTAATCTCATCCCCAAAGTTAATCGAAGTGAAAAACTTTTTTAGGTTAGCTCGATATACCCGCTTTCCGCTGTCGCCAGCTTCCAATTGCTCATTGATGCTTAATAGGTAGGACTTAACATTCTCATAGCTTAGCGGTGGTGCTTGTTCGTCTGAGTGTGCAATCAATCGATTGAGGGTCTGCCTTAGACCAGTGTTTAGTCTAGGTTCAAACTCTTTCATTGATTCATACAATATGATGATCTCACTCTCATGCAAGACACCTTTGTAATCCACCATGAGATCAACCGTTTTGTTCCCTTGAATTACTATTACTTTATCCACTTATGCTATCCATAATTCATTGTTGTCCATGATTTTTTCAACCAAATCCCCCATAACATCAATCATCTCTCTGCTAGCCTGATTACCCGTCCAGTGAGTTAGATAGAGCTGTGTTGTTGATATATTGCTGTGTCCCATCTCTTCTTTCAAAAGCACTAAGGCTTGGCTATAACTAAAGCCATGATCTAGTAACGTGCTCATTTTTCGACAGCCAAATGTTACTCGTAAGTGATGCCAAACGTGATAAAACCGTGGATCATCTTCGTCCATAATTTTATTTGCGATAATCGACCAGTAACGGTTGATTGTATTGGGATTGTAAATCTCACCCTCTCGATTTAGCAGGGCGGGATGGTCGCGTTCACTCTCAACGTCTTCTAATTCAAGCCAAAGACTCAATCTTTCTTTGTAGCGAAGGCTGTTGTGATATTGATTAAAAAGCTGAGCGATTCGAAAAGGAATAGAGATATTCCGTTCTTTTCCGTTTTTGGTTTTAACTCCAGTTTTCCGACCTATTGATATATCGGATAAGGTTTCGCCTTCAAAACTTCTAGGGATCGCTATGTGGCGCTTTCTAAGAGTGATTGATTCAGTTCGCCTCAGTCCACTAAAAAGGGAGAGAAGCATCGCTAATCGAGCTTCGAGTGGGATCAGTGACAAATGTTCGAATATGTACTCAATATGCCTGTCACTAATAGGTCTTAACTTTGTTTCTTTGCTTAGCTTCTTGATTGTGCAATCAGTAATATCTTTGCCGTATGCATTGGTTCCAGTAATTGCGAAGGGCAGTTGATCGATGTAAAAGAACTTCTTGAGAAATTTATAAAAACCTCGAATACATCCTAAGTAGTTGCTAGCAGTTTCATCAGTGTAATGCCCGTTATCAACATTCGCTTGCAACACATTTCGATAGGAGAAAATAGGGTTTTTGTCATCATCCACATACAAGTGTTCATCCCACTTTAAGTTATTTTCATGCATGACTTGGAAGAAAGATTTGAGTGCTCGCTCAGTAGGAGATATGTCTTTTCTATTAACTGAAATTCTGAGGTATAGGAGGTAAGCGTTAGCGATGAATATTGGTTCATTATCATCGTATAACAGTTTCAACCCTTGATAGTTAACTGGAGTGCCATGAGTGGATACCTTAGCCTCACCATTTTCGTCAATGATTGCTTGTGTATCTTTATAGATCGGAATTGTAGGTGAGGTTTTGACTAGCCTTAGCATTTTTCTCTCCATTGAAGTCACTGTGTAACCATACAGCACTTGGAGAGATTACTCTAACTATTTTTCTAACTTTTATGTACGTTTTAGAATTGAATCAGTTTTCTAAAACGGATTTCTAAAGATGACATCTAGGGTGCATAAAATACCTAATAATCAGTAAGATAATCAAAGATTAATTTACTGATTATTAG
>NZ_JBNJOH010000077.1:0-7829 GCF_050113735.1 Vibrio sp. TRT 2004
CTCGCTTCTCGCTTCTCGCTTCTCGCTTCTCGCTTCTCGCTTCTCGCTTCTCGCTTCTCGCTTCTCGCTTCTCGCTTCTCGCTTCTCGCTTCTCGCTTTGGCACACATATTGCAAATCTTAATTCAGATATTCAGTTAACACTGATTTTTAAAGGTTTCTTGGGGGCAATATGGCGTCTGATCTTCTGAATCTTGGTTCGCAAAGCGTACTGACGGCTCAGAGACAACTCAACACCACTGGTCATAACATCTCTAATGTAAATACAGAGGGTTACAGCCGTCAGTCGGTGATACAAGGCACAAACATGCCACGCCAATACGGTGGGGAAACCTACGGTATGGGTGTCCATGTGGAAAAAGTTCGCCGCTCTTGGGATCAGTTTGCCGTCAATGAACTCAATGTCTCTACCACTAACTATGCGCATAAAGTCGATGACGAAGGCAATTTAGAGATGCTATCGAGCATGCTCTCTTCAGTGGCATCGAAAAAAATTCCTGAAAATCTTAATGAATGGTTCGATGGAGTGAAATCACTCGCAGACAGTCCGAATGATGTGGGCGCACGTAAGGTTGTGTTAGAGAAAGCGAATCTGATTACGCAAAACCTTAATGATTTCCATGAAACCATCCGTCGTCAATCCGATGTCACTAATAAAAAACTTGAGCTCGGCATAGAGCGTGTCAATCAACTTGCTTTGGAAATTAGAGACTTACATCGATTGATGATGCGTACACCTGGGCCACACAATGATTTGATGGATACCCATGAAAAATTGGTCGCGGAACTGTCTGAGTACACCAAGGTAACCGTTACGCCACGTAAAAACGCTGAAGGTTTCAATATTCACATTGGTAATGGTCACACCCTCGTTTCAGGAACTGAAGCGAGTGAACTCAAGATGATTGATGGTTATCCAGATGTTCATCAGCGTCGTCTTGCCATGATTGAAGGTAAAGGTATCAAGGCGATTACCACCAAGGATATTGATGGCAAAATCGGAGCTATGCTCTCGATGCGCGATGAGAAAATTCCAGAATTGATGGATGAGTTAGGACGATTAGCGACTTCATTCTCATACCAAGTCAACAAGCTCCAGTCTCAAGGTCTGGATTTAAGAGGCAACATTGGTGGTCTGATGTTTACCGATGTGAACTCGGATGTGGTGGCAAAGTCTAGAGTTGTGACGTCATCGAATTCAAGTGCTGATGTTGCGGTGTTTATTGAAGATACCAGCAAGTTAGTTGGTGGCGAGTACTCTCTGCAATACACGGGCGGGGATTACTACATAACGCGTCCTTCTGGAGAGCAATTTATTGTTCCCGTTGTCGACAATGCCATCACACTTGACGGTATCCGTATCGATATTCGTAAGGATCTAGAGTCTGGAGAGCGCGTTCTGTTGAGACCAACTCGAAGTGGCGCGGCACAGATGAAGATGGCAACGAATGACCCAAGTGATATTGCCGCACAAAGTTATGAAGCATCCACAACCTTTGCTCAAGGCAAGGCGAAGTTCAGTATTGAACAAGCAGGTGCATTACGTGAGTTTGAAGTCATCATCTCACCGGATGGCAAACAGTTTGCCGTTACTGACACCAAAGGCAATGTACTGCTTGAGCCACGAGACTACCCACCATCGGGTGTTGTGACAGTGCAGGGCACCTCATTTGAGTTGACCGATGGTGCGTTGCCGAATGACAAGTTTACGGCAAACCTTGTCCCTTCAGAAGGTGATAACGGCAACTTGCTAAAAATGCAAAATATCCAGACCGATAAAAAGCTCAATGATGGCGAATCGACCATTCTGGATATTTATCACAACCTCAATACAAACGTTGGTTTGCAGATGTCGACCGCTTCAAGGCTGACAGATGTATCGCGTTTGGAAAAAGAAGCTGCGCAGGAACGTGTAGCGTCGATTTCTGGCGTTAACCTCGATGAGGAAGCGGCAAACATGATGAAGTTCCAGCAAGCGTATATGGCTTCCTCACGCATCATGCAGGCGGCAAATGATACCTTTAACACCATTCTGGCGTTGAGATAAGGAGGCATAAATGATGAACCGTATTTCTAGCTTCCATAACTATCAATCAGTACAGAATGATTTGCGTCGTTCCGAAGCGAAAGTACACCATAATCAGGCGCAGTTAGCATCGGGTAAAAAGTTAATGAAAGCCAGTGATGATCCACTGGCAACGCATTACATCCAAAATATTGGTCAGCAAAAAGAGCAATTACGTCAGTTTACTGATGCGATTGTGTTGACTCGCAATCGTCTAGAGCACCATGAGGTCATTATCTCCAATGCGGAACAGTTTGCTGATGAAGCGAAACGCACGGTGATGGAAATGATCAATGGTGCCTTATCACCAGAAGACCGATTAGCGAAGCGTAGAGAGATCCAAGAGATTGCCAATAACTTCCTCAACTTGGTCAATGTTCAAGATGAATCCGGCAACTATATCTTTGCCGGTACTAAACCTAAAAACCAACCATTCTTCCGTGATAAGGATGGAGAGGTGGTGTATGCAGGCGATGACTATCAACGCAAGATGAAGATCTCCAACAGCTTAGAAATGCCGATCAATGATCCAGGCAGCAAGCTGTATATGGAAATAGACAATCCATTTGGTGATTTTGAACCTAAGTACAACCTAAAAGATGCATCAGAACTGTTACTAGAGCGTGCTATCAACATTAATCCAGACGATCAGTCGACCTATAAAGTCACTTTTGTCGATATGCCCGACGGCAAATATGGATACCAGTTGGAACGTGATGGTTCAGTCGTTAAAGCAGACACCTTTGACCCTGCCAAAGGCATTCAATACGAAGGCGTGAAAATTCAGGTCAAAGGCCAGATTACCAAAGGTGATGAGATCAGCTTAGAGCCGAGACGTACCTTCAGTGTGTTTGAAACGTTTAAAGATGCGATGGAGTATTCACGAGGTTCGGTATCAGACGCATCCAACACCGCTCAGTTACATCAGATTACACAAGAGTTCCATGCCGCTTTCATTCATTTGAACAAGGCGCGCACGGATGTGGGTGCAAGGCTAAATACACTTGATATCCAAGAAGAGCAGCATGACGACTTCAAAATGACGTTGGCTAAATCAAAAAGTAATTTTGAAGATCTGGATTATGCAGAAGCGATTATCGAATTCAACGAGAACTCGCGAGCACTGCAAGCGTCACAACAAGCGTTTGGTAAAACCAAAGACTTAACACTATTTAACTACATCTAATCTCAATGCCTTATGCGCCATGCCATAAGAGCGAGATAGATGTAGTTTGCCAGCAAAACGAAACTACGATGAGTGGCAAGTCAGGTGGCAAAAGAGCGGCAACGAGCTTGCCGCAGGCGGTGAGTGTAATTTGTTCAATTAGGATAATTTGCAATCACTAGATTCAAGTTGCTAATAAATAAGGATAAATAAATTTATTTTCCGGATTTTTAAAATTGGCACACAACTTGAATCAGTTAATTGAGAGTTAAACAAATTAGTTTTAAGCAGGTAATCGATCTGCTTAGCAAGGCATTTACGGTCAGTGCTTCCAAATGAGACAAAGCTGGCCGCTTCGCAAGCACTTGCGAACTCAATAGGAGAGCAAACTATGACCATTACAGTAAATACTAACGTTTCGGCGATGACAGCCCAGCGTTACCTAAACAAAGCAACGGGTGATCTGAATACCTCTATGGAGCGTTTGTCTTCTGGTCAACAGATCAACAGTGCAAAAGATGATGCGGCTGGCCTACAGATTTCGAACCGATTAACGGCTCAGTCTCGTGGTCTTGACGTAGCAATGCGTAATGCCAACGACGGTATTTCTATTGCCCAGACAGCTGAAGGTGCAATGAATGAGTCAACATCGATTCTTCAACGTATCCGTGACTTGTCACTACAATCAGCAAACGGTACTAACTCTGCGTCAGAGCGCCAAGCTCTACATGAAGAAGTAGCGGCACTGCAAGATGAATTAAACCGTATCGCGGAAACAACATCATTTGGTGGTCGTAAACTGCTGAATGGTTCATTTGGCGAAGCATCATTCCAGATCGGTGCGAGTTCAGGTGAAGCGATCATCATGGGCTTAACCAGTGTACGTGCAGACGATTTCCGTATGGGCGGACAAACTTTTATCTCTGACCCTGAGAAAGCCAAAGATAAAGACTGGGGTGTACCAAGCGCAGCAAAAGATTTGAAGTTTGAGTTCACGACGAAAGATGGTGAAGCAGTGACACTCGATATTATCGCTAAAGAAGGCGACGACATCGAAGAGCTTGCAACTTATATCAACGGCCAAACAGACAAGTTTAAAGCGTCTGTAGACCAAGATGGAAGACTGCAGATCTTTGCCGCAGAGCCTAATTTAGAGGGTAACCTGAACATCTCAGGTGGTCTTGCAAGTGAACTTGGCCTAAACGGTGGCCCTGGTGTGCAAACAACAGTACAGAACATCGATGTTCGTTCGGTTGGTGGCGCTCAAAACGCGGTAGGTATTGTGGATGCGGCACTGAAGTACGTAGATTCACAACGTGCTGATTTAGGTGCGAAACAAAACCGTCTAAGTCACAGCATCAACAACTTGGCTAACATCCAAGAAAACGTAGAAGCATCGAACAGTCGAATCCGCGATACTGATTTCGCGAAAGAGACTACGGCGATGACAAAAGCACAAATTCTGCAACAAGCAGGTACTTCAATACTTGCTCAAGCAAAACAGTTGCCAAACTCTGCAATGTCACTATTGCAGTAGTGGTCAACCTTTTCACTAACGTAAACCTAGACGTAGGGTTAGTGGAAGTTTGACGGCAAACATAGGTGATTAGGTAATGGAGTTCTCTCTCTCACCTGCTCCATCACTGGAGTCACCTATGTAGCGCGGCAGCCAGGCTGTGATCATTTCTCTCGATCTCCATATTGGCATTGGCTACCAAATAGCCCCGGTTCTCTCAAAGGAAAAGGGGCTTTTCTTTTGCCCAAAGAAAACTATCTTTAAATTTACTCCCTCGACAGCGAAAACGCGCGTTATCGGCTGAAGTTCCTATTTCTTTAGCAATTAAGTTCATATCTGCTAACCGCATCAATCTGCTACGGTTAACCCCATTTTTTTATAGAAATTGACCAAATAGCTCTAAAGTTAATCAGATTAACGTCGCTAATAAGGTTACTTTGAGAGAACTAATTGGTTTGCCGAGACGTCGGAAACCTTTACCTCCGGTCTACGGAAATCAATAGGAGAACCACTATGGCGGTTAATGTAAATACAAACGTCGCGGCAATGACAGCACAACGCTACTTGAATAGCGCTTCAACTGCTCAACAAGCATCGATGGAAAGACTTTCATCCGGTTTTAAGATCAACAGCGCAAAAGATGACGCTGCGGGTCTACAAATTTCTAACCGTTTGAATGTACAAAGCCGAGGTTTAGACGTCGCAGTACGTAACGCAAACGATGGTATTTCGATGGCACAAACAGCTGAAGGTGCCATGAACGAAACAACCAACATCCTACAACGTATGCGTGATCTATCACTTCAATCAGCTAACGGCTCTAACTCTAAGTCTGAGCGTGTAGCGATTCAAGAAGAGATCACGGCACTGAATGATGAACTTAACCGTATCGCAGAAACAACCTCTTTTGGTGGTAACAAGCTACTGAATGGTACGTTCGCGACCAAGTCCTTCCAAATTGGTGCGGACAACGGTGAAGCCGTTATGCTTACCATGAACAATATGCGTAGCGACAACGCTATGATGGGTGGTAACAGTTACGTGGCAGCGAATGGCCAAGGTAAAGACTGGGCAGTGCAGAGTGGGGCAAATGACCTTACAATCACGCTAACTGACAAGTTTGGACAAGAGCAAAACGTAGCGATTAACGCAAAAGCTGGTGACGATATCGAAGAGCTAGCGACTTACATCAATGGTCAAACTGATCTTGTTAAAGCGTCAGTCGATCAAGATGGCAAGCTACAGCTATTTACCGATAACAACCGCGTTGAAGGCGTTGCAACCTTTGGTGGTAGCTTAGCGGGTGAACTAAGTATTGGTGAAGCTAAAGCGGTTACCGTTGACACGATCGATGTAACGTCGGTTGGTGGTGCACAAGAATCGGTAGCGATTGTCGATGCGGCTCTTAAATTTGTTGATAGCCATCGTGCAGAACTGGGTGCATTCCAGAACCGTTTCAACCATGCAATCAATAACTTAGATAACATTAACGAAAATGTGAATGCGTCTAAGAGCCGAATTAAGGATACAGACTTCGCGAAAGAGACGACAGCTCTAACGAAATCTCAGATCCTTACTCAGGCTTCGAGCTCTGTTCTTGCTCAAGCAAAGCAAGCGCCCAACTCAGCGTTGGGGCTTTTAGGCTAAGAAAGTAATTTCTAAGCAAATTTAAAAGTCATGACTCTAAGCAAAAAATCCAGCCTCGGCTGGATTTTTTTATCTCTCGACATCGTTCGTCGACCAAATTTTCCATAGAGTAGATAAAACAAAACCCAGCTAAAAGCTGGGTTTTATAAAGAATGGTGCGGAAAGAGAGACTTGAACTCTCACACCTTGCGGCGCCAGAACCTAAATCTGGTGCGTCTACCAATTCCGCCATTTCCGCATCGTATTCTGTAGTTATCCTGATAATTGGTAAAATCAAGATAACGTTGTATATGTCAGGCTACTGATGGCCTAACCAGGAACAATAGATGTGGCATCTAGTGAACCTATAAATAATGGCAGGCTACTTAGAGCCGAGCCAGGGACAATAGATGGGGCATCAAATGATGCTTATCTAGTGAACCTATAAATAATGGCAGGTCTACCTGGATTCGAACCAGGGAATGGCGGCATCAAAAGCCGCTGCCTTACCGCTTGGCGATAGACCTGCAGTGCTCTCAAAGAGAGGCTTAAAGAATGGTGCGGAAAGAGAGACTTGAACTCTCACACCTTGCGGCGCCAGAACCTAAATCTGGTGCGTCTACCAATTCCGCCATTTCCGCGTAACTTTTATTGTTCAAGATGGTGCGGAAGGAGAGACTTGAACTCTCACACCTTGCGGCGCCAGAACCTAAATCTGGTGCGTCTACCAATTCCGCCATTTCCGCATCTTTTCCTAAAAGCTTTCATTTAAAAACGCTTAGGAATGGTGGCTACGACGGGATTCGAACCTGTGACCCCATCATTATGAGTGATGTGCTCTAACCAGCTGAGCTACGTAGCCATAGTGATTAAGAATGGTGCGGAAAGAGAGACTTGAACTCTCACACCTTGCGGCGCCAGAACCTAAATCTGGTGCGTCTACCAATTCCGCCATTTCCGCATCTTAATCTGTAGTCATCCTGATAATTGGTAAAATCAAGATAACGTTGTATATGTCAGACTACTGAGAGCCTAACCAGGAACAATAGATGTGGCATCTAGTGAACCGATAAATAATGGCAGGTCTACCTGGATTCGAACCAGGGAATGGCGGCATCAAAAGCCGCTGCCTTACCGCTTGGCGATAGACCTGCAGTGCTCTCAAAGAGAGGCTTAAAGAATGGTGCGGAAAGAGAGACTTGAACTCTCACACCTTGCGGCGCCAGAACCTAAATCTGGTGCGTCTACCAATTCCGCCATTTCCGCATCGTATTCTGTAGTCATCCTGATAATTGGTAAAATCAAGATAACGTTGTATATGTCAGGCTACTGATGGCCTAACCAGGAACAATAGATGTGGCATCTAGTGAACCGATAAATAATGGCAGGTCTACCTGGATTCGAACCAGGGAATGGCGGCATCAAAAGCCGCTGCCTTACCGCTTGGCGATAGACCTGC
>NZ_JBNJOH010000078.1:0-7053 GCF_050113735.1 Vibrio sp. TRT 2004
GTGATACCGCGCTCACGCTCTTCTGGAGCGTTATCGATAGATGCGAAGTCTTTCGCTTCACCGCCGTACACTTTAGCAAGTGTTGTACAGATAGCTGCAGTTAGAGTTGTTTTACCGTGGTCAACGTGGCCGATAGTACCAACGTTTACGTGCGGTTTCGTACGTTCAAATTTTTCTTTAGACATGAGTTGTCCCTCTAGGTACGGATTTAGGTGGCTTTGATGACCACGCAACCAAAAAGTATTGGTAATAAAATTACTCTCAAACACTAAACGTAGTTCAGCAGCAAGAAAGTATCAAAAGGAAAAGTTTGCTTTAATAGAGCTGGTGCTGATAGGCAGATTCGAACTGCCGACCTCATCCTTACCAAGGATGCGCTCTACCGCCTGAGCTATATCAGCACTCAAAATAGAGTGGAGCGGGCAGCGGGAATCGAACCCGCATCATCAGCTTGGAAGGCTGAGGTAATAGCCATTATACGATGCCCGCAACACGTAACTCTGTGAGCTATTTCCTAAAGAATATGGTGGAGGGGGACGGATTCGAACCATCGAAGGCAGTGCCAGCAGATTTACAGTCTGATCCCTTTGGCCACTCGGGAACCCCTCCAAATTTTCTATCCATTCTCACTACTAAAGGAGAGAATGGTGCCGACTACCGGAATCGAACTGGTGACCTACTGATTACAAGTCAGTTGCTCTACCTACTGAGCTAAGTCGGCATAAGTGGTGCGCATTCTATTGAATGATTTTCTGCCTTGCAATAGTAAATTTAAAAAAAAATCTCTTTTTCGTCCGTTTGGGCTTATTTGTTGAAAATTCGCCCAATTCATCGCCAAAAATTGACTTATGTAGACTATGTCGTTGGAAATCTTTAGCGGTTGTTGTATTTTCGCTGCTCTATCGTATTAGTAAAACCAAGTTAGGATGACTATGACGCCGTATCTCTCTTTTAATCGTCAGCAATGGGCCGCGCTGCGTAACGCTGTGCCTATGACGTTATCCGAGACCGATTTGGTTGAGCTACAAGGTGTAAATGAAAGCCTTACGATGGATGAGGTTGAAGAAATCTATCTGCCGCTAGCCCGTTTGCTAAATCTTTACGTTGCTGCACGCCAAAGCAGAAACTCAGTATTAAATAACTTCCTTTCGAATCAAGAGTCCGCGCCTCCTTTTATCATTGGTATCGCGGGAAGTGTCGCCGTTGGTAAAAGTACCACCGCGCGTTTGCTCAAAGCGCTATTATCTCGCTGGGATAACCACCCTAAAGTTGAGCTGGTGACCACCGACGGTTTCCTGTACCCAAAGAAAGTGCTCGATAAACGCGGCATCATGCACCGAAAAGGCTTCCCTGAATCATACGATATCAAACAGTTAGTTGCGTTTGTCTCTGATGTAAAGGCCGGTAAACCGAATCTGGAAGTTCCGGTGTACTCTCACATCACTTATGACATCACTGACGAAGTCAAAGTGGTCGATCGCCCAGATGTGCTGATTATTGAAGGCTTAAATGTCCTTCAGAGTGGTATGGACTACCCTCACGATCCTCATCGCGTCTTTGTTTCCGACTTTCTTGATTTCTCACTTTATGTGGATGCTGAGAGCACCATTATTGAACAGTGGTATGTCGAACGTTTCTTGAAGTTTCGTCAGGGTGCCTTTACCAAGCCCGGCTCTTACTTTAGCCATTACACTAAGCTGACTGAACCACAGGCGATTGAAAAAGCGCACAGCATCTGGCAAGCGATCAATGGTGTAAACCTAGATGCGAATATTTTGCCAACCAAAGGACGCGCACACTTAATTTTGCAAAAAGGGCAAAATCATAAAGTCGAACAGGTACTGTTGAGGAAGTAGCGAGAAAATCTTGGAAGGTTGACGTGAAAGCGTCAACCTTTTTTCTGGATTTTAGACGTAAGTCCCTAACAAAAACTCTGTATCAGATACCTACTCAGCATCTATAACGTGCATCTCTCGAAGGGCGCAGCCCGTTCTAAACTCTCGCAGGACGAAGTCCGGTCTCGGAGCGAAGCGTTCTACTTCCCTTCCGGTCCGTATTGATTCTCACCATCCGTGCCTTTAAGGAAACCACACTCAACTAGAATCCATAGACCACAAATCAGTGCCGCCATTGAGCTCACTGCTTGTAAAGTGGTTGGTTGCGCGCTTTGGCTTGGATCGCCAACAGGCATGGTCATTCGGCCAATCACTAAGGGAATATTGAGCAGCAACCACCAACTTGACTTACCTCTGTCATGCCAACGTTTGGCGGTGATGGCGAGATCCGGTAGAAGAACAATCAGCAAGAATACCGGCAAAATAAGATGCGCTATGGATGGAAACAGAACATTCATTCCCAACGCAAAACCGACAATTAGTAAGTAATAAGCCACATTCCAAGTCCAATAGGTTTTACGTCCTATACGACCGTGAAACGAGAATAACAGTTCTTTCATTGACATCTTAAATACCCAAAATTTAAACATAATTAGATAAAAGTAATCTAATTCACCACTTTCTGAAAACTCTCTTTATCCATGTCGCGGATATTCACCGTTAGACTACGAACATGCCCTGCCTGCTCTGACAGCACATCCATCAATTGACGTGACAGCTCTCTTTTTTGCTCTGTACTACGCCCATCTAACAGTTCAAAACTGATGTGGATAAAGTCAACGCTGTCTCCTTCATCGCCAATCAACCAGTTGTGGTAACGCAGTGCCCTTGACTTGATTGAACCGATATCAAACAACCCACACTGGATCGCAACCTGATGTAAGTCTTCCAACAACCCTTGAACATTGACACGTTCATCGACAGAGTTGGAGTATTCCATGACTAGATTTGGCATAGTATTCCTCAAATGTAAGAGAGTTTCACGAGAAAGGGTGAATGGACAACACTATTACCAATTTCTATGCTTAATTCCGAGCATGTTTCAGCCAATCTGTACCATGGATCACTGATATGTCCATCAATTGCACCAGATATGTGGCATGACTGCTCCTACCAATAAATGATATCCGGTTAAGACATGACGGTAATCATGATCTAACCCATTTTATCTGTTATATTCTTACGAAGATTTTTTACATTAATTGATTAAACACGGAGATATTCCTATGCGTCGTCCTGTAGTGATGGGTAACTGGAAACTTAACGGCAGCAAAGCAATGGTAAAAGAGCTGCTAAATGGTCTAAACGCTGAGCTTGAAGGCGTTGAAGGTGTAGACGTTGCTGTAGCTCCACCAGCGCTATACATTGACTTAGCGGAACAGCTAATCGCTAAAGGTGGCAACAAAATCATCCTTGGTGCACAAAACACTGACCTAAACAACAGTGGTGCATTCACTGGCGACATGTCTCCAGAAATGTTGAAAGATTTCGGTGCAACTCACATCATCATCGGTCACTCTGAACGTCGTGAATACCACAACGAATCAGACGAGTTCATCGCTAAGAAATTCGCTTTCCTGAAAGAGAACGGCCTAAAGCCTGTTTTCTGTATCGGTGAATCTGAAGCTCAAAACGAAGCTGGTGAAACTGAAGCGGTATGTGCGCGTCAAATCAACGCTGTTATCGATACTTACGGTGTAGAAGCACTTAACGATGCAATCATCGCTTACGAACCAATCTGGGCAATCGGTACTGGTAAAGCAGCAACAGCTGAAGATGCACAGCGTATTCACGCTTCTATCCGTGCTCTAATCGCTGCGAAGAGCCAAGAAGTCGCTGAACAAGTAATTATCCAATACGGTGGTTCTGTTAAACCTGAAAACGCAGAAGCTTACTTCTCTCAACCAGACATCGATGGTGCGCTAGTTGGTGGTGCATCTCTAGATGCTAAGAGCTTCGCAGCAATCGCAAAAGCGGCAGCAGCGGCTAAAGCGTAATTTTTCTAGATAATAGAAAAGAATAAAGGTCAGCTTTTGCTGGCCTTTTTTGTGTCTGTTGGCTCAATCAAGTATCCTACGCTTTTCCGATCACTAGTAGTTGTGCCGAATGCAGGATAAGCATGGCCTTTTAACAGGCTCAATTCCCCTAGTTCTCCGTCAGATGACCGTTCCGATGACGTTCGGCATGATCGCGATTCTGATGTTCAACTTAGTCGATACCTTCTTTATCTCTCTGCTGGGCACACAAGCCCTAGCGGCGATCAGCTATACCTTTCCAGTGACCTTCGCGGTCAACTGTATCACTATGGGAATCGGCATTGGTCTCTCGACCAGCATTGGACGTTTGCTGGGACAAGGTCAAGCTCAAGACGCTGCGCGATTTTCTACCCACGGTCTAATCTTGGCTGTGACTCTTGTGGTGCTCGCTTCAGCGATGGGGTTCTTTTCCATAGAACCTTTATTTCTAGCTCTTGGCGCAAAAACTGATTTACTGCCACTGATAAAACAGTACATGCAGATATGGTATCTCACCATTCCTCTGCTGGTGATCCCAATGGCGGGTAACAGTGCAATTCGTGCCACAGGCGACACAAAAACCCCAGCAAAAATCATGATGTTAGCTGGATTTATTAACGGGCTACTCGACCCGCTCCTGATCTTTGGCTACGGACCTTTTCCAGAACTTGGCATTCAAGGCGCTGCCATCGCCAGTGCATTCAGTTGGCTTGGGGCTTTAATCGGTTCACTTTATGTATTGGCGAAACGTGAGAAGCTTCTTGCTCTGCCTAACTTTGATTCTCTCTTAAAAGACTGGCAACAAATCCTTAAGATTGGTACTCCAGCGGCACTCTCTAATGCTCTAACTCCTATCTCGGGCGCTATTTTAATGATGATGCTCTCTTCTCATGGCACAGCAGCGGTTGCCGCTTATGGCGCAGCGCAGAGAGTTGAGTCAATTCTGATATTGGTTTTAATGGCGTTGACTTCAGCTCTAACGCCCTTCATCGCCCAGAATATGGGAGCGAATAATCCAACGAGAAGTTTTGCTGGTCTATTTCTTAGCATGCGCTTTTCCATCGTCTTCCAGCTCGGGATATTCATTATGATGGTGCCACTCAGTATCCCGATTGCAGCCCTTTTCTCTCAGGAGGTTGCGGTAAAAGATCTGCTTTGGCATTACCTGTTGGTGGTGCCTTTTAGCTATGGTTTTCAAGGCATAATGATGATGTTGGTCTCTGGACTCAATGCCCTTCATCAACCGATGCGTGCTTTCCAATGGAGCTTTATGCGTTTGTTTCTTTTTACCTTACCATGCGCGTGGCTTGGCGGTCAGTGGTACGGTATTGAAGGACTCTTTGTCGGAATTGCACTAGGCAATATTGTCGGAGGAACAGCGGGCTATCTTTATGCAACCAAACTTCGTCGTACTTATCTTACTTCACGGCCATAAAACAAAACACCGACCTTTAGGCCGGTGTTTGTGTAAAGATTCACGGGTTATTCATTAACCACGATTTCTTCTTCATCGTCGTCGATTTCTAAATCGACATCAAGTGGTTCTTGAGAAAGAATCACCCCTGTGTTGTCTGCGTATAGGTAATCTTCTGGAAGGAAAGTGACGCCACCGAAGTTAACCGGAATATCAACCTCCCCCACACCTTGGGACGTTGCGCCTACTGGAATAGAAGCAATCGCTTGAATACCGATACTCATGTCTTCCAGTTCATCCACTTCTCGGACGCAACCGTAAACAACAATACCTTCCCACTCGTTCTCTTCTGCCATTGACGCAAGTTCTGCATCAATCAAAGCTCGGCGTAAAGAACCACCACCGTCAATAAGCAGTACTCGACCAAGGCCGTCTTGCTCTAAGATCTCACGGATTAATCCATTGTCTTCGTAGCATTTCACCGTAGTGATCTGGCCTGCGAACGATGCGCACCCACCAAAGTTACTAAACATGGGCTCAACGACATCGACTTGCTCTAAGTAGATGTCGCACAAGGCAGAGGTATTGTATTCCATAGTATTCCTTCCCATACCGTTCGTTATCTCCATCGAGTATATAGGGTCATTAAGTCATTGCAATGACATGCATCATTTAACTCACCAGAGTTTGAGCTATGACCACTCCAGCAAACAGCAAGTTGGTCACCATTGAGCATTTCACTATTACAGGCATCATTGGCGCAATCTGCGCTGGTTGCTGTGCCAACCAGACTGCTCGACCATGTTTGTAGGTCACAATCAGACTGAGAAGAAAAGGCAGACTGATCCATATTGGGCTAGGTTGATGCACCAAATAGGCGGCAAAAGCAATAACAGCACCCACTAGTAGGACAAAGTGGTACTGCTTGGCACGTTTTTGCCCAAGACGCACGGCGACCGTCTTCTTACCGCACTCTTGGTCGTTCTCAATATCGCGCATGTTATTGATATTAAGGACTGCGACAGCCAGTAAACCACAGCCAATCGCTGGCAGGATCAGTAAAGGCGCCACGATGCCGGTATGCAAGAAGTACGTCCCTGCTACGCCAAGTAAACCAAAGAAAATAAAGACGGAAATATCACCTAAGCCAACATAGCCATAAGGTTTATTGCCAACGGTATAAGCAATTGCCGCAACGATTGCCAACATCCCCAAGCCAATAAAGGCCAAGATGCTCTGTAAGCTTTCTAACGCGTACATCACCAACGTCAGACCCGCAATAACAGTCAGGACCACATTAATCATCATCGCCTGCTTCATAGCAGACTGACTCACTGCACCTGACTGAATCGCACGCATCGGTCCAAGTCGATTTTCATTGTCGGTTCCTTTCACTGCATCGCCATAATCATTGGCAAGATTCGATAAAATCTGCAGCAGAGTCGCGGTCAAAAACGCCAATAACGCGACAACAAAAGAGAATTGGTGAGTGGAGTACGCCAATACGCTACCGGTTAAGATAGAAACCAATGCAAGAGGCAAGGTTTTTGGTCGAGCGGCATCTAGCCATATTTTAAGAGACTGTTTCATAGGTTCTAGTTTAGTACCATCGGACTGACCTAGAATTGTGGCACATCAAACCTTGCAGATAAAAGTAAATTACCACCTTCTAAAGAAGGTGGCTTTGTGTGAGCCCCCTAAAAGGGGGCCTTTGTTTAGTCCAGCGCTA
>NZ_JBNJOH010000079.1:0-6452 GCF_050113735.1 Vibrio sp. TRT 2004
TTTGGAAGGTAATGAACGAGCAGTCGAGGAATAACGTTTACTTCAAAAATAAACGAGACTTCAAGGAAGCCATCGATCAATTTTTTACTGTGACTCTTCCAGAGATCGCTGGTTCACTGACGTCTCGAATCAATGATAATTTTCAGGTACTCAAGCCTGCATTTTCAAGTTGATTGGGTATAGGCAGTTTATTACCTACCGGAAATTACCAAAGGAGGCTAACATGTGACTTAATGCGCAAATATTAGTGAACAATCCTATCAGCTAGTAGTTTCTTGCCCAAAGCATCGAGCAGCAGCTTGCTTGGGCCAATTTTTACCCCCTGAAGTTAACGTGTAATATCATCAGAGCATTTAATACTCACCTTTAACCATTAAATCCATTTGAGAATTCGTCAGTATCGTCATTGTGATTCCGTTCTCACGATCGGCTAGCAAATCAAGCAGATACATGAACGACAAACATCACTAAAAAGGAAAAATGGGGATAGCAATACTATTTTTAGGCTCTATAAACGCCTTCAAATTTGGAGCATTTGGACTTTTTTTTCGGACTGCTGATGCTTTTATTTTTTTGTGATATATTAAAAAGTGGTACGCATAGGGTGTTACTCGTGTTGGCTTCTACCCTATTTTTTGCTTTCTTGGGGTTTGCAGAGGTCGCCAACGCCGTATTCAAAGCTATGGGCTGAGTGATATGAAGTACACTCACAAGAAAGCTTTCGATGATCGCTTTTGTACTCATTTTCATGTATTTAACTTAGTATCAATCGTAGAACTTAATCAGAAACCTGTAGCAACTAATGAGTATTTACCTACTTAAACCTAAGTTTCAGTCCCTCTTGCGTCCTTGTGTTTTATGCTTGGCAGATAATGGAATCACGGCTAATCAAGTCACCGTCTTTGCGCTTATGGTGACACTCTCAAGTGCAGCACTACTCTTTACAATAGGTGCGAGCATCTGGTGGGGGCTTTTACCCCTAATACTTTTCATCCGTATGGCCTTGAATGCCATTGATGGGATGCTGGCGCGCGAACACAATATGGTTTCATCTCTCGGGTTCGTTTTGAACGAAGTATGCGATTTGGTTTCAGATGCGGCGATTTATCTATGCTTCATTGCAATTGCAGGATTCCACGCTTACGCAATCTTTTTCTTTGTCCTGTTGGCATGGTTAAGTGAAGTTATTGCAATACTCTCTCTTAACATCACACAAACACGCGCTAACCAGGGCCCCATGGGAAAAAGTGATCGCGCGTTCTTATTCGGGCTACTGGGCTTGCTCGTTGCTATTGGGGTAGATTTCTCGTCAACTGGGCCATGGATATTACTTTTCGCAGGACTCACTTTAATCATCACAATATACCGACGTTTACAAACCATTACTTAGGCAAATCATGACATTAGATCACCAGTATTTTAATTCTTGGGATAATACAAAAATTATCTACCGTTCTTGGAACCTAAAACCTGATACTAAAGGGATCATATTATTACTGCACCGAGGTCATGAACATTCAGAAAGAATGGCCGCAATGGCAGATTCCTTTGCGGCACAAAATTACACAGTTTATGCTTGGGATGCACGTGGAAATGGCTTATCAGAAGGGCCTAGAGATGACGCTGAATCCTTTGCCGTTTTTGCGAGAGACCTGCAACTTTTTGTTGAAGTAATTACACAAGAAACTAAACGGTCTACTGAAGAAATGTTGATTGTCGCAAGTAGTATGGGAGCCCTGATAGCAACAAGCTGGGTGCACGATTACGCGCCGAATATTCGTGGGATGATTCTAGCGACCCCTGCATTCAACATTCGCCTTTATGTACCTTTTGCAATCCCACTCCTTAAAGCCGCTAGAAAGTTTTCACTGCTCCCTCGGGTATCGAGCTATGTAAAATCAAAAGTACTCACTCATGATCGTGCTCAGCAGGCAATCTATAACCAAGACCCACTTATTTCAAGCTCGATATCCACAGACCTGCTGATCGATACCTACCAAACAGGACAACGCCTCATCGATGACGCCAGCGCGATCCACACTCCTACGTTGCTCCTCTGTGCAGGGCAGGATTGGGTGGTCAGTAGGTCTGCACAACGTCGCTTCTATAATCGCCTCTCTTCAGGCAAAAAAGAATGGTGCTATTACCCTGATCTTTATCATGCGATTTTCCACGAAGATAAAACTAAGGAAGTATATCAGCGCTGCAAGCACTTTATTGAAGAATGCTTTTCACAACCATTGATTCAAGTAAATTATGATAATGCCAACAACTATGGCGTTAGCAAAGACAAGATGGATTCGTGTTTGCTGCCTAGTCTAAACCCGATTTATCCCATCACCAAAGCAACATTAAACTCTCTGGGCCGCCTAAGCCAAGGCATTCAAATTGGTTTAAAGCATGGTTTCGACTCTGGCCAATCGCTTGATTATGTTTATACCGATAAAGCACAAGGTCGCACCTTCGCAGGAAAAATCATCGACCGAATCTACCTTGATAGCCCTGGTTGGCGAGGAATTCGTTGTCGAAAAGCCATCATCAACCAATTCCTCGATAAATATCTAAAGAAAACACAAACCTCTCGTGTTCTTGATATTGCTAGCGGTAATGGACGCTATCTGTTTGATTTGATGCAGTCTAACCCATTAATTTCTGTAGAAATGCGAGATTTTGACGACACCAATGTTCATATCATGACATCACGTATTGAAAGCATGGCGCTAGGTGAACGCGCTCAAGCAATTCAAGCTGATGCTTTTAATAAAGATAGCTATGATAGCGAATCAAATTTTGATCTTGCTATCGTTTCCGGATTATTTGAACTTTTCTCTGATAACGACTTAATCTCCACCGCCATAAAGGGAATGGCTAATCAATTAGCTCCGGGAGGCTATTTGCTTTACACCAATCAACCTTGGCATCCACAACAAGAATTTATCGCCAAAACCCTACGCAATCATCGAGGTCAACCGTGGGTGATGCGTTGCCGCTCCCAAGCAGAAATGGACTCATTGATTACTGAAGCTGGACTCAAAAAAGTCGACATGATAATTGATTCAAGTGGCATATTCAGCGTTTCTATCGCGCAAAAGTGTGACTAACCATGACCATCAATCACGAGCTCTCGGCGGATTCAGGGGCACCAATCACAAAGCCGTTTAGCCATGCGATGCTGATGTCGGGGGGAGGCTCTCGATTTGGCTATTATCTCGGCATGTATGCGGCTGCGGTTGAGTATCACAAGCAACCTGATGCAGTTTTTGCTTCCTGTGGTGGTGCTATTGCTGCCGGTCTGATCGGTGAATTTGATAGCGTGAAAGAACAAAAGGAAGCATTGCTAAGCCACGAACTCCATCAGATGGTTCTACGAGTTCAGTATGCGAATAAACACGCGCTTACAACAATCTTGTTCGACCTTACTAAACGCTATTTGTTACGCAGAGCAACCAAAGTATTTCCTGATTTATTACACGATGCACTGTTTGAAATTCGAGACGAGTCAAAGCCTTGGTTTCCTTTCAACCCAAGTTACACTTCATCCAATGGCACCGTATATATTATTGGCTCAAAACTTTGCTATGACCAAGAACAAATAGGACAACGTAGAACGTCTTCCCCGCTGTTTGAGGAAGTCATTTTGAGTGATAGTTCCGCGCTCAAAGCGTTATCAAACGCGCCCTATTCCCCTCCTTCCTCACTAATCAAAAGTGATTTCGTAAGAGAATCTTCGGTCACATTTCAAGACGCTATTCGCATATCGGTGTCCGATATTTATTATCTACCTCCTTACGCTATCGCAGGCTCACATTATATGGGGGGGATGTTGGATTTAGTTCCTTTCCATCTCGCACAGCACTGTTCAGCTACACTGTCTTTGGAAACTAAACACGCCTTTTCTAACGTCACAGCAGTGCCAGCTTTTTTGACTATTTTAGGGTACAACCCAAATAATGTCCTACGGGCTTTGCCAACTAGGGCACAAGACGTAAGGATTGATACTGCGGACTCTCCACAACAACTTCGAAGCTATCAAATCCATAAAAAGATACATTGGTTATCGAACCAAATAGCACTCGAATCACCTAACTACGATCAGTTTCGAGCTATGATGCGAGCTCAATGGGATTATGGCTATCAACGAACCTTAGAAGCATTTCAACACCACAATCAATCGGTGAATATATGAATGTCGTTATCATTGGCGGCACAAGTGGTGTCGGGCTCGGGCTCGCAAAACACTACCTCAGATCCGGTCACCAAGTTGTCATATGCGGCCGAGATATCAGTAAAGTCCCACAAGATCTGATCACGAAATCGCTATCAATGATGACCCTCGATGTCAGCAAACCCAACGACATCATCACGTTTTTCAACGCACTAGACAACCAACCTATCGACATGCTCATTTACTGTGCTGGCAAGTACTTTAATGAACGCCGCTGGAAACTCAGCTTAGATGAGCAAAAGGAAATGGAGGCAGTGAACGCAACAGGTTTTCATCACTGTTTTGATCTTGCTGCAAACAGAATGATCACTCAAGGGCACGGACACTTAGTGACAATTGCTTCCATAGCTGGGTTAGTCAATTCTTCATCTCCGACACTTTATAGCCACTTAAAAGCCCAAATGATTATTCAGGGACAAGCGTATGCACAACGCTTCGCCTCGTATGGAATTAAGGTGACAGTGATCGCCCCAGGATACATAAATACTCAAAAGCTGCGTGATCTCAATGATGGAGACGCCTCCCACAAGCCTTTCCTACTCGAGGAGCCTCACGCGGTCAAACGTATTATCACCGCAATTGAAAAGGAAAAACAGCTAGTGATCTTTCCTTTAAGAATGAAATGGTTGATCCACTTATTAAACTGTTTGCCCTCCCACTTTATTAGTAAAGTATTGAAGACCCGACGATAAGCAAGAAGGTAGGAGTAGCTAAAAGTAAACTATCAATACGATCTAAGATTCCCCCATGGCCTGGGATCAATGTGCCCATATTTTTAACACCTACTCGACGCTTAAACCACGATACACAGACATCACCCAACACCCCTAATGGAGTAAGAACAACGCTGATGGTAAGAGCAACGCTCAATGAAAAGGGCGTGATACATAAAGCAATTACCGTCGCCACAAGAGACACAACAACACAACCGCCAACCGCACCCTCTATCGTTTTATTAGGGCTGATGGTGGAACACAATGGGCGTTTACCAAACTTCTTACCAATAAAATATTGAATCGCATCGTTAAACTGCGTCGCAAAGATCAAGTACAACACATAACTCAGTGCAAGCTCACTATTAGGTTGATTAAGCAACAATATTAAAGAATATAGGCAGACAGCGAGTAAAATGATTAAACTGACCAAAGCCGTGAGCGCATTACATTCACCAAGTACTCCTTGCTCCTTATACCAAAACAAAGACGTCACTGTGACAGTTACACCTAAAGCCCCCGTTATCAACATCAAATCAACAGACCAATAACTCATTAATATAGAAAGCGTCATCGTGATAACTAAAGCCTTGGTCGTGAAAGCATTTAGCTGACAGACGCTAGCAATCTCCCTACTTCCCATAAAGGCCATAAACCCTACTAATAACGGCATCATAGAGATAGGAAGCAGCGCAAACAAAGTCAGTATCAACAACATCCACCACCATGATCGAACGCGTAAATAAAACTCACGGCTCAAAGCTTGTTGTTTCATATAGGTCAACACTTGCGCGCACGAGATAAACGCAAACATCAACAGCATAAAAACGAGGCCAGAACTCATACTTCCTCATACTCCTTTTAATGTGTATCTCAATAAGCCTTGACGCGCTATGTATTAGGATGTTTGTCGACTTAGTTAGATCTGCCTTTACGTTAAGAACATAGATTACTTACACCGTAAGAACAACAATAAATGACAAATACAAAGAATCATTGAACCTAACATCACACCCCAAGCAGAAATGTATGCCTGGTCGCTAAAATCCGACGCATATTTTGTAATAAGTACATAATTAAAATGCACTACCAATAATAATGGTATGTAACTTGTTACTTGAGAGTGTTTAAAACCAACAATAGGAACATAAGCGATGTAAAAATGAATCATTAGAGACAGAATAGCATCGGAGCGTATATACCCCTGATCATTGAAGATGCTTGATTTTCTTTAGAATCAGGATCATGCTACGAACCATGAAAATTACACTGACTTCTCAACAGAAACTGCAACTCGAACAAATGCACGATTCTACTCGTGATGGTCGAGTGCGTGACCGTATTAAAGCAGTATTGCTTACCACAGAGGGGTGGAGTCAGACCATGATTGCTCAAGCTCTTCGCATTCATGAATCAACCGTTGCACGCCACCTTAGTGACTACGTTCTTTCTGAAAAACTTAAGCCTGAAAATGGCGGAAGCCAAAGCAAGCTTTCTGCTACTCAAACCATGCA